>NZ_CALWMU010000032.1:0-34343 GCF_944382095.1 Candidatus Acetatifactor stercoripullorum | reverse complement strand
ATCTCTCAAAAATCGGCAGATTGGTACTTTGGAAAGACATATCTGTCTTTTTATTGCAGTTTGCGGAAACTCAAGTTTTTCCCTATAAATTTCCCGGCCCTGATATCCTATGGCGCCGTAAAAAAGAAGATGCTGCAGCTTTTGTCCACAGCATCCCTTTTTTGCTATTCCTTTGTCTCGCACCCACAGGTTTCTCCACGCCCATAATTGGAAAAATCCTGTCTCCCCGATTCCTGCCTGCTGTCACAGCCCCGGTCATTCCAGGGAGGCGGCATGAATCCCGGCCTATCACAGCGGTCGCGGTCACGATCCTGACTGCGGTCTCTGTCGCGGTCTCGGCCGCAGTCCCTATTGTCATCCTCGCATCCGCAGGAATCGCTGTTGCCTTCCACACCATTCCCACACCATGTATTTCCGGAATTGCCAAAGCAGCACAACAGCAGCAACAAAACAATACAGTTCATTTCAGCTCCTATATGAAACAAATATTCTATTTACTTTATTTTATTCCACAGGCCGCCTCTGTTGCATGTCCCTTGTTTTGTTTCCCTCTTTTCCCGCTTTATTCTTTCTTCTCTTCAGCTCCTCCTTCATATACCGGAAGGTTTCCTCCTCTCCCCTCTTTGCAAGCATAATGAGCATTTCCTCTAAAATTCTTTTGGTCTCCTCATGTATGGGCGCTTTATCCGTACCCCCGTAGTAGTAGGTAAGAGGAGATTCATCCGTATAGCTGCCGCCCAGATATACCTTGCTGGCAGCTATCCTGTCCATGATCATCTCTACAATATATTGATAAGGCATTGGCACAGGGGCCATGCCTCCCGGCACATCCCTGGTGGAATAATCAATCCAGTATTCGTAATGATGCTTGTTTCTGCCCTTGTGATGAAGCCAGGCGCTGGAATAGCCTATGGCCTCCCGCTCCGCATTGTTAGGGCTTCTGTTTCCCTGATAATATCTGGCGCCCACCAGAAATTCCGCAGGACTGTATTTTGACAGGTCATGAAGCAGCCCCTGTCTGTACAGCCCAACCCGGAAGCAGCCTTTAGCAACCAGATACTTATGATAGGTAATTGTCTTAAAATGTTTCCACGCCTTACTCATTCTTTCATACGACCTGCTTTCCTGCTGCATCCACAGAAATACTCTGAAAGACCGCAATACTTCTGGGGGGAATCCTTCTATGGGTCTCCTCTCCCTCGTCCTTCATCTGATCTTCTCCCGCCGTGACACACACAAGCTTCCACTGCAGGCCCTTTGGCAGCTTCGGCATGGCCAGCTTTTGATACTCCCAGTACATATTTACCGCCAGATAGAAAAAGTCATCATCCATGGAATCCGTCAGCTTTTCATATCTGCCGCAATACATAATGCCAATATGTCTGTTGTAGCCCTCCAGCTGAGGCTTCCAGGCGCTTTTTCCGTGATAGGACAAATCCGGATATCCCAGCGCAAGATAATCCATGCCCTTTAACTCTTCCCCTGGATGCAGTATGGGATGGGCCTTGCGAAGCGCCGTCATTTTGCGCCAGAAATCATACAGCTCCCTGTTCTTTTCCAGATCATTCCAGTTCAGCCAGGCCACCGCATTGTCCTGGCAATAGGGATTGTTATTGCCCTTTTGGGAATTGCCGAATTCGTCCCCCATAAATAAAAGGGGAACGGACTGGGAAAAAAGAAGCAGACAAATGGCATTCTTCATCTGCTTGAGCCGAAGCTCCTTTACCTTCTTTCTGCGGGTGCTTCCCTCCTCCCCGCAGTTCCAGCTGCAGTTATAATTGCTTCCATCCCGGTTTCCCTCTCCGTTGGCCTCATTATGCTTTCGGTCATAGGAAACCATATCTGCCAGCGTAAATCCATAATAATTGGTAATATAATGAATTCTTCCCATTCTCCTGGGATTACAGCGCATTTGATGAATCACGCTCTCCAGCATGTTTTCATCTCCTTTTAGGAATCTGCGCATAATATACATATAATCGTCCTGGTATACCGCCAGATTTTTCTGTTTTTCCCGGGTTCTGCCCCGGTAAATTTCATCTGCGTCAAAGGCGTAATACCATAGTTTGGTATCCGACAGCGCCGGATCCTTTGCAATCTGGTTCACCGGCAGATTTTCCCCCATCAGATGAAACCCGTCCACATGGTATTCCAATACCCAGAAACGCAGAATTTCAGAAATATCCATCCCTTCCGCGTCCTTCGGAAAATAAAACTGCATAACAATTTCCATATTGTTTTTGTGAAAGGCCTTCACCATGTTTTTAAATTCCACACAGGGGTTCTTCGAAGCGGCATAGCCCGCTTTCGGCGCATAATAAAAGCCCTTTTTATAGCCCCAGTAATTCAGCCTGGGCCCGGCTGCGGATGCCTCCTTCCGCGGATGAAAGGCCTGCTCCTTTTTCGCCTCCAGGCGTTCTGCAGACGTTTCATAAGACGGCTCGGCAGAAAGCTCAATAAATTCATAGCATGGCTGCAGCTCAATAGTGGTAAATCCGCTTTCCTTCAAATACGGCAGCTTCTCCGTAACGCCCAGAAAGGTTCCACCGCAGGATACGCCGGAGGAGGGATGTCTGGTAAAGCCTCTCACATGGATACAGCTGCAGACGCAGTCCTCGTAGGCTAACCCCGGTCTTTTATCTCCCTCCCAGTCAAAATCTGTTTTCAAAAGCACCGCCCGCAGACCGCTCTCCTGGCGCGCCCTGCCGTAGGCATGATCGGACAGAAAGCCTCTGGCATAGGGATCCGCAGCAATTCTGTCCTCTTCATAAAATTGGTAAGAAATGGAATCCCCATCCAATCCCTCCAAAAATTTACAGTAAATGTCCCCTATTTTCTCTTCTTTAGAAAAAGGAATCCTGCGAAGCCTTTTCCCAGTTTCTCTCTCATACAGCACAATGCCGCATTTTTCTTTTTCCGATACAAAGGAGAAGCGGATTCCGCCCTCCTCACAGTGCGCACCAAGAGGATATGGCCTTAAGGGTAATCTTTTTTCTGTCATTTTCATCCTCGTTTCTACGCTGCTTTTGCGCATAAGCGATTTTGTGGCAAGCAGCGCACAGACACAAACCGCCGTGTAAAAAATATGCCTGGAATCTTATTTCATTATAATGTATTGCAAGAAAAATCACAAGCGGTTATAATTGAAGCAGACAGTTGAAAAGCTGAAATAAAAGGAGAAAATATATGGCAAACCAAAAAGATTATGAAGATGAGGAAATGACTGTTGAGCTGGAGCTGGAGGATGGAAGCATTGTAAACTGTGCCGTCATCACCATCCTGGCAGTGGAGGGAAAGGATTATATCGTTCTTCTGCCTTTAGATGAAAACGGTGAAAATGAGGACGGCGAGGTCTGGTTTTACGGCTACAGCGAAAATCCCGATGATCCAAATGAGGAGCCGGAGCTTTCCTTTATCGAGGATGATGAAGAATACGAACGCGTTGCGGACGCCTTTGACGAATATTTGGACAGCTGTGAATTTGACGAATTAGTAGACGAATAATATTCCTTCCACAGAGGATTCAGGAATCTCGATGGAAGCCTGGGGCGCTCTTTCGTGCCGGTCACGAAAAACAGCTCCAGGCTTTTCTTCGCTCTCGTCATAGCCACATAAAAAATTCTGCGCTCTTCCTCACAGGCCTCCTCATCGGGCAGACATCCATGAGGAAAAATCCTTTCATTGCAGTCCGGCAGATACACATGGTCAAATTCCAAACCCTTGGAGGCATGAACTGTCATAAGGCATACTCCTTTCTTATGCCCTTCTTTGTCCGGCCCTTCTTTATCCGGCCGGTCTGTGTCAGGGCACGTACGCTGAGCCTCCAGCCATTTCTCTATGGTTGGAAAACAGGAAGCGTCTGTCTGGGCCCATTCCAGTATTTCCAGCCACTCCTCCAGCCTTTCCCGGTCCTTTGCCGCCTTTCTTTTCAAAAAAGCCTCATATCCCAGTGCTTTTCTTATATAACGCACCAAAAGGCCCGGCGGAAAATGTCTCCCCTGACTGAGCTTTTCCGTAAGCTCTGCGCCCTCCCCCTTTTGAAAAGCCTTCAGTTCAAACCCCAAAGCTTCCCGGTCTCCAAAGGGAACCGTCCTCCAGACGCGCAGCCAGTCTTCTCTTGCATTCTGTCCAAGCGCCAGCTTCATATATGCGGCCACATCCTTCAGAATAAAATGTTCATACGGATTTTGAACGCTTTCCTTTATCTCATAAGGAATTCCTGCCCTTTTCAGGCATATGGCAAACCGCTGCATCAAAAAATTGGTACGAAACAATACCGCCCTGGACTGTGCCTTCTCCGTACTCTGAATGCTCTGTATCACCGCCAGATACTGCTCCTCCCTTTTCTCAAAGGAACGGATTTTTACCCTTCCGGCCTCCTCCTTTTTCTGCAGACAGGCTCGAAGCTCTTTCGAGAAACGATCTTTGTTTTCACCGATAACCAGGAGAGAAGCCTTTACAATTTCCGGTCCGCTCCGATAGTTGATATCCAAAAGAAGCTGTCTGGCCCCAAACTCAGAAACAAACCGCTTCAGGCAGGCAGGTTTGGAGCCTCTAAATCCATAAATAGACTGATCGTCGTCCCCCACGGCAAAAATCCCCCGGCAGTTTTTCCCTAAAAGCTTTATGATCTCATACTGTACCGAGTTAATGTCCTGAAATTCGTCCATCAAAATATGGTCAAAGCGCTTCTGCCAATAGGCCAGAAGCTTTTCATCCCTCTTCAGATATTCCAGGCACAGGGAAAGCATATCGTCATAGTCCAAGGCCCCTGTCTTTTGCCGCTCTCTTTCGTATTCCCGGCATAAAGGCAAAAAGCAGTCCCGCCACTCAGGCTCCAGCGCAAAAACCGCCCCAGCCTCCTCCCCGGTATTTTTGTAAAAGCTCATGGCGCCAAGCAGCTTCAAGGCATCCTCCTCCAGGTTCTCCGGACTGTTTTCCTTTTTATATTTTTTCATCAGGGGAAGCAGAAGCTGTTTTTTCTCCTGCATGGATAAAATCCTTGGATTTGTAAGAATATGAGAAGCTCTCAGAATGTGATAAAAGAAAGAGTGGAAAGTTCCAAAGCTTACGGGCATCACCCCGCTGCATTCCTTCAGAAAGCGATTCTGCATGGATTTAGCCGCTTCCCTGGTAAAGGTGATCACCAGAATCCGTTCCGGAGGAACCTTCTCTTCCAAGAGCAGATAAAAAATACGATGGGTAATGGTAAGAGTTTTGCCGGAGCCGGGGCCCGCCAGCACAAGCAAAGGCCCCTCTCCGTAAGTCACAGCTTCCCGCTGTGCATCATTCAACGCTTTTAAGTCAGGCATTTTCAAGCAGCGCAATCCCCTTTCGGATTCTCTGCAGAGATTCCTCCTTGCCTAAGATTTCCAAAATCTCCGTTGCCCCTGCAGGCGTCATCTGCTTTCCCGAAACCGCCGTCCGGATAGGCCACATCACATAGCCGTTTTTGCAGCCCTTTTCCTCCACATACTGCAAAAGCCTCTGATACAGCCCATCGTTGCTGTAATCCTCCTGAGCCTCCAAAATGGGGAGCACCTCTTTTAACACCTCCAGGGAGGAGGCTTTGTCCGTTTTCATCTTTTTGTGGGTATACATGTCCGGGTCATATTCCGGCAGCTCCTCAAAAAAGTCCACATGGGAGGCTATATCGGGAAATACCTCGATTCTGGTTTTCACCATGGCCGCAATCTTTTTTAAGTCATAGGGCTTTGTGATGACAGCCTTCAGGTAAGGCTCCGCCATACTGTAAAAGGTGTCAAAGTCCATGGCCTTTAAATATTCCCCGTTCATCCATCGTAGCTTTACTATGTCAAACACGGCGGGGGATTTGCTGATCCTGTGATAATCAAACTCCTGAATCAGCTCCTCCAGAGAAAAAATCTCCCGGTTGTCCTCAGGGCTCCAGCCAAGCAGCGCCACATAATTTACAATAGCCTCTGTGACAAAGCCTTGCTCCAGCAGGTCCTCAAAGGAGGCATGTCCGCTTCGCTTGCTCAGCTTTTTATGGTTTTCATCCGTGATCAGGGGCAGATGGATATACACCGGCACCTGCCAGCCAAAGGCCTCGTACAGCCGCACATATTTGGGGGAGGAGGACAGGTATTCGTTTCCCCGCACCACATGGGTGATATTCATGGTATGATCGTCCACCACATTTGCAAAATTGTAGGTGGGATAACCGTCGGATTTAATCAGTATCATATCATCCAGCTGATCGTTGTCCACGGTAATGTCTCCATAAAGCTCATCATGAAAGGTGGTTTTCCCTTCGTTGGGAATATTCTGGCGGATTACATAGGGCTTACCCTGGGCAAGATTTGCTTCCACCTCTTCTTTCGTCAAGGACAGGCAGTGCTTGTCGTAGATCATGATTTCCTTGCCGTCCACCACCTCGGTTTTTAAGGACGCCAGCCTCTCCTTGTCGCAGAAGCAGTAATATGCTTCTCCCTTTTCAATCAGCTCCTTCGCATATTTCATATAAATGCCTGTGCGCATACGCTCACTCTGCACATAGGGACCGTATCCTCCGTCCTTGTCCGGTCCCTCATCCGGAATCAGACCGGTTTTTTCCAGCGTGCGGTAGATAAGCTGGGTAGCGCCCTCCACATAACGCTCCTGATCGGTATCCTCGATCCGCAGCATGAAATCTCCATTTTCATGCTTTGCGATCAAAAATTCATATAACGCAGAGCGCAGATTTCCCACGTGCATTTTGCCGGTGGGGCTGGGCGCATATCTTGTCCTGATTTTCACTGCTACACCTCCCTGTCCGTTTAAACGGACATCTCTTTCCTATTTGACACTTTTCTTATTCTATCTTTTTTTTCCAAAAACCGCAATGTATTTCATGGAAAATATTCCTTTTTTTCTCCTGCCTTTAAGAAGACCTGCCACTGATGTTCCTTCCAGGTAACTTGACAGGTATACTGGGAAACGGCATTTACGCAAAACCGCAGAAGCTTTCCATCCTTCCAGTAAATGTCATAGGAGGCATTTCCCCTGGCGCGTATGCCTTCTATGGAGCCTTCCTCCCATTTCGGAGGAAGCGCCGGTAAAAGCAGTACTTCCTCCTCCACCGACTGCAGCAGCATTTCTCCCACCGCCGCTATGGCTCCAAAATTCCCGTCAATCTGAAAGGGCGGATGATTGTCCAAAAGATTAGGCAGTGTGGATTTCTGCAAAAGCTGTACGAAATTTTCATAGCAGGCCTGTCCATCCATCAGCCTTGCATAGAAATTCATAATCCAGGCCCGGCTCCAGCCCGTATGGCCGCCTCCGTTTTTCAGCCTGCTTTCCAGGGTTGTCCTGGCAGCCTCCACAAGAGCCCTCTGACAGGCGTCCTTTTGTCCCGCCCGGATCTGAAAGGCCGGATGCAGCGCGTACAGATGGGAAATATGCCTGTGGCCCGGCTCCGCTTCCTCATATTCCTCAAACCACTCCAGAAGCTGTCCATTCCTGCCAATACGGTGAGGCGGCAGCTTTTTCAGACATTTTCTTACCTCATCTGCAAAGGTCTTATCCCGTTCTCCCAAAAGCTTGTCCGCCTTCAGAAATTGTTCAAACAGCTCCCGCAGAATCTGGCTGTCCATAGCCGGGCCAAAGCAGACACAGCCTTTTGTGCCATCCGGCAGTATATATTTATTTTCCGGCGAAACAGAAGGGGTTGTCACTAGGTATCCTTGATATTCTACCAGATAATCCAGGAAAAAGAATACGGCATCCTTTAATACAGGATACATTCTCTCTAAAAACGCCAGGTCTCTGGTGTAGTCATAATGAAGCCAGATATGGGTGCTCAGCCAGGCCCCTCCCATGGGCCAGACTGTGGCGGGCGTATAAACGTCCTGAGGCGCCGTATCTCCCCAGAGATCGGTATTGTGGTGTGCCACAAAGCCCCGGCACCCATACATTTTCTCAGCGGTCTCCCTTCCATTTTCCGCCATTTTCTCAAGCAGCTCAAACAATGGCAGGTGCATTTCAGAAAGGCCAAACATTTCCGCCGGCCAATAATTCATTTCCGTATTAATATTGATGGTATATTTGGAACCCCAGGGAGGATTGTATTCCCGGTTCCAGATGCCCTGCAGATTGACTGGCAGCGATCCGGGGCGGCTTGCAGAAATCAAAAGATACCGACCATAGTCAAAATAAAGCTTCATCAGGCTGTTGGAGGGCTGTCCCTCCTCCCTGTTTTCTTTCTCTGCCAGAGACAGCTTTACTCTGCCAAAATAGTTCCGGTACTCTCTGATATGGGCCTGCCGCAGTTCTTCGTAAGGCTTTGCCGCTGCCTCCTGCAGGGTGTGCAGCACATACGATCTGGGATCATTGTGCCGGAAATGGGTTCCGGCGGTAAAGAAAACCAGAATTTCATCCGCATTCTCCGCCTGCAGGCTTTCTCCAAGGGCAAAAAGGCGTCCCCCGGAGGCTTTCATTTTGATGCCTGCGCAGAAGCCATAGTCTTTGACGGTTCCATCCTTTTCCTCCTGAAGCCCTTCTGCCATCTCTCCCAGCCGTCCCTCCATGAGCATACAGCCCTCAGACCGAAGGGAGCCGTCACAAAACCCCGGACGAAGAAGCCGCGCAGCAGCCGATACTTTTCCGCCCTCCGCCCAGATTCTGGTTATGATACAGTTATTTTCCGCATCTGCAAAGGTTTCCCTGTGATAAATAATATCCCTGCCGGAGAATTTCCAAGTCACCTGGTGCACCGCAGTTTCAAGATCAAGGCACCTTTCATAATCCTCCCAATCACAGGAGTCATTGAGCATATCAATATACAAATCTCCCAGGGTCTGATAACATCTTTCACTTTGAGGAACCCCGCTGAAGGCGTATTTTAAAATCCGCTCTGCCTCCGGTATCCTGCCCTCAAAAATCAGTTTCCGCACCTTTTCCAGATTTTTTCCAGCGTCCGGATTTATTCTGGAGAGCCTGCCGCCGCTCCACACAGTATCCTCATTAAGCTGATAATGCTCCTCACACGGATTTCCAAAAATCATAGCCCCCAGCTTTCCGCATCCTATGGGCAAAGCCCGCTCCCAATCCTTGAAAGCAGGCTCCTTAAATATCAATTTTGAAGCTTCCATTTTATTCTTCAGGCTCCTTTGGCACCTTTTCCTGAGCTGCGTCCTTAAACTGGGCAAGGGCCTTGGCCGCCTGGGGAATGGGAATATTGGTTCCCGCTCCTGCAACGCAGCCGCCGGGGCAGGCCATTCCCTCAATCAGACAGCCGTTCATCCTGCCGGCCTTTGCCAAAAGCAGCACCTTTTTGCATTCCGCAAGGCTTTCCGCATGGGCGATATGCACCTCTGTACCGGGATAATAGGCCTTGATACAGTCCTCAATGGCACTGGCCACGCCTCCGGCCACACCATAGCCTCTTCCGGCTGCGGTGGCGTCCTGCATCTCATCCATTGCCTTAATCTCCTCTAACAGAATGCCCCGGGCCTCAAACATGCCCGTCAGTTCCTCAAAGGTAATTACAAAATCCACATCCGAACGCACGGTCCTGCGGCTGGCTTCCAGCTTTTTCGACGCACAGGGGCCGATAAAGACCACCAAGGCCTCCGGATGCTCCTTCTTGATCACCCGGGCGGTAGCCACCATGGGCGTCAGCTCATTACTGATTTTATCAATGGTTTCAGGAAACAGATTTTTTGCCATGACGGCCCAGGAGGGGCAGCAGGAGGTCAAGGCAAATGCCTGCCTGCCGCTTGCCACTTCCTTTACATAATGCTCCGCCTCCGCCATGCACCCCATATCCGCTCCAATGGCAGTCTCATAGACGTCTGCAAATCCAAGCTCCTTCAACGCAGTTTTAAACATCTGCGGCGTTACCTTGGGACCAAATTGTCCCACGAAGGAGGGCGCCACCTGGGCAATCACCTTTCTGCCCGACTGCATGGCACGTATCAGCTGAAATATCTGGGATTTGTCCGCGATCGCTCCAAATGGACAGCTGACCATGCACTGTCCGCAGGACACGCACATATTGTTGTCGATTACCGCCCGGCCCACCTTGTCTGATTTGATGGCGCCAATGCCGCAGGCTGCCTTACAGGGCCTTTCCTTGTGGCAGATGGCATCATATGGGCAGACGTCCCGGCATTTGCCGCACTTGATACATTTCTCCTGATCGATCACAGACTTGCCCTTTACCATGGTAATGGCCCCTCTCGGGCAGACAGCCTGGCAAGGGTGGGCCACACAGCCCATGCAGGAGTCCGTTATCTCATAGCGGTTTTCCGGACAGGCATTGCAGGCGGAAGGTATCACCTGCATCAGAGGCGGCTCATAATATTTTTCGTCGATATTGCTCTCCTCAAGCCCCTCTGTCAGGTGTCCCGGACGATCTCTGTTCTCCGGCCGCAGGCTCATTCCCATGGCAAGCCGGATACGCTCCCTGATCACCGCTCTGTCCCGGTATACATTTTCCCAGAAAACAGACTCCTCATAGTCCACAATCTTATAGGGCAGCGCCTCCATATCATCCTTCAGATTTTGAGAATGATATGCCAGATTGGCCACTTCCTTAAAAACCCGTCTTCTGGTCTGTTTGACCGGCGTATCAATGCCTCGCATGCTGCTCATCTGAATCCCTCACTTTGATTTAGTTTGATATTTTTTTAACATATATGCAATTTCTTTATATCATACTTATCCGGTAAAATCAAGTGAAGTTTGGATGATTTACGATACAAACAGGCTTCCGATCTGAAACACAAGGGTTGACGCAGCCCAGGCCAAAATCAGCTGAAAGACTATCATTTTCAAAGTAAATTTCCAAGAGCCGCTCTCCTTTTTGATGGTGGCAACCGTAGCTACGCAGGGAACATACAGCAGGCAAAACAGCATCAGGCAGTACGCATTCAAAGGGCCGAAGGAGGGATTCACCATATGGATATTTTCCACAATGGCCGCCATCCCTTCCGCTGAATTTGCATTTGCCACACCGAACAAAACCGCAAAGCTGGAAACCACAACCTCCTTTGCGGAAATTCCCGACAAAAGGGCTACGCCGATCTGCCACATCCCAAGTCCTGCGGGCCGAAGCACCGGCACAAGGAAACGGCCGATAGCGGCGCCAAAGCTGTCCGCCGGATTTTCCACCATCCCGGCCATTCCAAAATTCAGCACAAACCATATGACAATGGACGCGATAAAAATAGTGGTTCCCGCCTTGGAAAGATAGTCCTTGAGCTTGTTCCACACATAAATGCGTATGGTTCTCGGGTTTGGCCGCTTATACTCCGGCAGCTCTATCAAAAGAGAATCATTTATCTTTCCCTTCTCCAGGCCATTGATTGCAAGGGCAGCCAAAATAGCTGTGGCCATGCCCACTACATACAGTGAAAAGGCCGCTATAGCAGCGCAGTCAGGGAAAAACATTTCCGAAAACAGCACATAGATAGGCAGTCTGGCAGAGCAGGACATAAAAGGTGTCACCATAATGGTTTTTCGCCGATCCCGCTCTGTCTCCAGGGCCCGGGTAGCCATAACGGCGGGCACTGTACAGCCAAAGCCCAGAATCATAGGCAGAAAGGCTTTTCCTGACAGTCCAACCTTTCCCATCACCGAGTCCATAACATAAGCCACTCTCGCCATGTAGCCGCTGTCCTCCAAAACAGCAAGGGCCAAAAACAGGATAAATATATTGGGGATGAAGGTAAGGATACCACCCACTCCGGCAATAATGCCGTCCACAATCAAGGATTGCAGCCAGGGCGACACGCGCAGCCCCTCCAGAAGCCTCGAAGCCTCCCCGGACACCAGAGCAAGCCCTTCCTCAAATACGCCCTTCAGGGCGTCTCCCACTGTGAAGGTGAGGAAGAACACCAGACACATGATCAGCAAAAACATGGGAATTCCCCACACAGGATGGGTCAAAACTCTGTCTATCCTGTCCGTGGAGGCCGCTTTCTGGCTCTTGTGCAGCAAAGTTTCCTCCACTATTTTTTCGATGTAGGCATACTTACACTGGATGATTTCCTTCTCATAGCTTCTGTCCGCCACGTTAGTGATCTGTATGGGATGCTCCGTGCGCACCTCCTCATCATCCTCCAAAAGCTTTATGGCATGCCAGCGCAGGGAGGCATGGTTCGGATAGCGGGCCTGCAGCATCACCTCCAGCTTGGCAATCCTTTCCTCTATAGGCTTAGGATAGTCCAGAATGTACTCCTCCATTCCCTCCTCATAATGATGAATCACCGCGTGCAGCAAAACATCCAGTCCCGTCCTTTTGGCCGCAGACACCGGAATCACCGGAATATGTCCCAGCATTTCCGGAAGCCTGTGCAGATCGATTTCCATGCCCCGCTCTTTCACAATATCCATCATGTTGAGAGCCAGCACCACCGGCTTTCCAAGCTCCAAAAGCTGTAAGGTAAGGTAAAGATTACGCTCCAGGGAGGAAGCGTCCACAATGTTGATAATCACATCTATGTCATCATCCATTACACATTTTCTGGTCACCTTCTCCTCTATGGTGTAGCAGGTCAAAGAATAGATGCCCGGTGTGTCCGTAAGGGTGATTCGGGTATCCTCATAGAAGGCCTCTCCCTCCACCTTTTCCACTGTAACCCCCGGCCAGTTGGCAACCTTCAGCTTAGAGCCCGTAAGTGCGTTAAAGAGGGTGGTTTTCCCACAGTTAGGATTTCCCACACAGGCCGCATGGATGTGATTTGTCTTTGGATTTGTTTTAGAATTTATCTTTGATTCATTCTTTCTTTTACCGACGCTCAAGCTTTTTCCTCCTTCATCTGTCTGATTTCAATATTGGAGGAAATATGCTTTCCCAGCGCCAGTCTGGTGCCGCGCACCTGGATAATCATAGCGCCCCGGCGCTTCCTGTTAAGCACCTTCACAGGAGTACCGTCATTTAAGCCCAGCGCCTGAAGCCTTCTGGTGACAGCAGGCTCCACATACAGCCCGCTGATGCGGTAGCTTTCATTCTTTTGTGCCTCATATAAAGTCATTTTATCCCCGGGGAAGGCGTCAAGCCCTCCTGTCTCCTCTCGCATTTGATTCTCAACATAGGCATTTGCAAAACTCGCTTCCTGTTACCAGCTTTTAATAAAGGTATCCACATAGTTGTCCAGGCATTTACGGATGACCTCAATGGCCTCCTCCCTGTTTCCCTTCTCGTTTACAGCCGTGGTCTTGTTTTCCAGGGACTTATACACCGTAAAGAAATGCTCCATTTCATCTACCACGTGGGGCGGCAGCTCGCTGATATCGTGATAGCAGTTATAATAAGGATCATTGAAGGGAACCGCTATAATCTTCTCATCATTCTTGCCGTTATCCAGCATGGAAATGACGCCGATGGGATAAGCCCTCACCAATGTCATAGGCTGCACAGGCTCAGAGCACAGCAAAAGCACATCCAGGGGGTCTCCGTCGTCGCCGTAGGTGCGGGGAATAAAGCCATAATTTGCCGGGTAATGGGTGGAGGTATGCAAAATACGGTCCAAAATCAGAAAACCGGTCTCCTTATCCATTTCATATTTGTTTTTACTTCCCTTTGAAATCTCAATCACACAGATAAAATCTGTAGGCGTCACCCTCTGGGTGCTCATAGTGTGCCAAATACTTCCATTCATTTCTTTCATAATACTCTCCATTCCGAAGCGTTTTTCAAACTCCAAATTAAGGTCATCCGCGAATCTGACCGTTTCCGTGAATCACATATTTATAGGAGGTAAGCTCCCTTAAGCCCATGGGGCCTCTGGCGTGAAGCTTCTGGGTGCTGATTCCGATTTCCGCCCCAAAGCCAAATTCAAATCCGTCCGTAAAGCGGGTGGAGGCGTTCACATAAACGCATGCCGCATCCACCTCACCTAGAAATTTTTCTCCGGTCTCTTTATTTTGTGTGACGATGCAGTCGGAATGCTTCGTATTATATTTGTTGATGTGGGCGATGGCCTCCTCCACGCTGTCCACGGTTTTTAAGGATAGAATATAGTCCAGATATTCTGTCCCGTAGTCCTCCTCTGAGGCCGGCGTACAATCCGGCAGGATTTCCCTGACAGCCTGATCTCCCCGAAGCTCCACACGGGAAGGACTCAAAGCTTCTGCAAGCCTGGGCAGAAACGCCGCTTCGATGTCCCTGTGGATCACAAGGGACTCACAGGCATTGCACACGCCGATGCGCTGGGTTTTGGCATTGACAACAATGCGAACCGCCATGTCCAGGTCTGCATCCTTATCCACGTAGACATGGCAGTTTCCCGTTCCCGTCTCGATCACGGGAACAGTGCTGTTTTCCACCACGTTTCGGATCAGTCCCGCTCCCCCTCTGGGAATCAGCACATCTACATAGCCGTTCATTTTCATAAGAGCGGCTGCTGCGGCTCTGTCCGTACTTTCAATCAGCTGCAGGGCGTCCGCAGGCATGCCTGTCTGTTCCAGAGCGCTTCTTAAAATCTCCACGATGGCAATGTTGGAGCACAGAGCATCGCTCCCCCCTTTTAAGATCACTGCATTTCCGGTCTTAAAGCAAAGTCCGAAGGCATCCGCCGTCACATTAGGGCGGGATTCATAGATGATCCCGATTACGCCAAGGGGAACTCTCTTTTTCTCGATCACAAGGCCGTTTGGGCGCTCAAACCGCTCCATGATCTCCCCCACACAGTGGGGCAGCTCTGCAATCTGGCACAGTCCCTCCGCCATGGCTTCAATACGCTCTTTTGTCAGACGGAGTCTGTCAATCATTCCCGGGTGCATACCGCTTTCCTGCGCTGCGCGAATATCCTCTTCATTGGCGTCAAGAATCTTTGGGGCCTGGCTGGAAAGCAGCTTTGCCGCTTCTCTAAGGGTGGTGTCTCTTTCCTGCGCAGACACCTTCTGCAAGGCATATTTGGCCGAGACGGCCCTCTCTCCCATCGCTTGTAAATCTGTCATAGAATTCCTCATTTCTGCGCTGCTTTTTTTCACACAATGCCCTTGCGCCGGGCAGCGCTCAGACGCAAACCGCTTTATAAGAAAGCCTGCCTCTAACAGCATATCACCTGGCAGGGCCTTATATCCCGTTCTTCCATGGGGATTTCCTCCACCATCTGGCAGCGAAAGCCGATGGCTATGGTCCGAAGCTGTAAAGCCGGCTTATCTGCCAGATATTTGTCATAGAATCCCTTTCCATAGCCGAGCCTGCCCCGCATCCCGTCAAATGCCGCTCCAGGCATCAGCATCAGGGTTCTCTGGGCATTCTCATGAGAATATTCATATGCCTCTGTACCCGGCAGGGGCTCCAAAATCCCTTTATATCCGGAAATAAGGTCACCCAGTGACCTTACTCTGTAAAAATTCATAATTTCTCCCTCTACCCTGGGCAGATAAAGTCTCTTTCCTGTTCTCAGAGCCTCTTTTAAAAGCTCGCTGGTATCTATCTCGCTTCCGAAGCCTGCAAAGCCCAGAATGCTTTCCGCGCCATAAAACCATTGATGGCCCAATATGCGCTCTGTCACCAGCACGCAGGCTCTTTCTCTCTCCTCTTTCTTAAGACGCGCTCTCTCAGCCAGCGCTCTTTTACGAATTTCTTTTTTTGTTTCCATATTTTTCCCCAAGATTTTCCAAGGTGCCGTCCGGCCTCTCGATGGTAATATTGTCAAGCTGGGCCCGCAGATTCCTTCGGATGCTTTCCACGTATTCTCTGCGGAGTCTTGCCTGCTCCTCCTTTTCAGCCTCGCTTAATCCCTGGCTTTGAGACTTGTGGTAGAGCTCGTTGATCCGTCTGATTCTCTCTTCCATGTTCATGACAGTGCATCCCCTCTAAAACTTATGTAAATTTTCCACAAAAGCAGGCAGGTCAAACCCTTCCCTTTGATGGGCCACAAAAAGAGTGCCCTCCTTTTCTCCTGCTAAAATCCTGTGCAGCACGCCGATATCCCGGCTGTTGGCAATAATCATGTCTACATTAGAGCTTGTGGCGATTTTTGCAGCGATCAGCTTGGTGTTCATGCCTCCTGTACCCACGCTGCTTCCCGTGCTGGATTTTCCCATTTCCATCAGATCATCCGTCAGCTCATCCACCTGTTCAATAAAACGAGCCTCCGGATTTTTCCTGGGATCATCCGTATACAGGCCGTCAATATCCGACAAAAGGATCAGAAGATCCGCCTGAATCAAGGCTGCCACAATGGCGGAAAGCGTATCGTTATCGCCGATTTCTATTTCATAGGTTGCCACTGTATCATTTTCGTTCACTATGGGGATTACTCCCATGCGCAGAAGCTGGGAGAAGGTATTGTGGGCGTTATAGCGGTTCAAATTGTCCACGACCGTATTCTTTGTCATCAGTATCTGCGCCGCCACCTGATTGTACTCCGCAAACAGCTTCTGATAGGTCATCATCAGTCTCGCCTGTCCCACCGCGGAGCAGGCCTGCTTTACCGCCATTGCCTCCGCTTGGGTGGGGGCCGTTATTTCCTTCAAATGCACTGCCTTTTTTCCCACGGCAATGGCCCCGGAGGTCACAAGCACAACCTCCTTCCCCTGGTTGCGGATATCGCACAGCTCCCTCACCAGCTTTTCCAGCCGAATGTAATCCAAGTCACCGGTCTCCCTGTGCTGCAGGGAGGAGGAACCGATTTTTACCACAATACGCTTTTTATCCTTTATGTATTCCCTCAGGCTGCTCAAAGTTTTTCCTCGTTTTCCGCACGTAGCATTTTTTCTGACTGTTATTCTACTTTATTTTCCCTTCGCCGTCAATGTCTCTCCAATTCTCCTGCAATGGCCTCCGCAACCCGCAGTCCGTCCATAGCCGCGGAGGTAATGCCTCCCGCATAGCCTGCTCCCTCCCCGCAGGGATAAATCCCTCTGATGGCAGACTGCAGAGTCTCGTCCCTGTGGATACGCACCGGGGATGAGGTTCTGCTTTCTACACCAAGAAGCAGAGCCTCCGGCCCGTCGAAGCCCTTGATCTGCCTGCCGAAGGCCTTCATGCCGTCCACAAAGGCCTCGTTGCATTCCCGGGGCAGAATCCGGCTCACATCCCCGTAGCAAAACTCTCCCTTACAGAGCGGCTCACATCCCGCCTCCGCTGCCAGACCGGAAATCACTCCCTTGGCCAAAAGCTGCTCCTGATCCATTCCCGTCTCCACACACCTTTGAAAAACATCATAGCGCTGCACAGGTATTTTCCCGCTTCCCAGCAAAAAGGCTCTTTCCTCCAGCCTTCTCTGAAAGGCAATGCCTGCCAGGGGATGCTTTGAACCATAATCCTCACTTGTCACAGACACAATAATGGCGCTGTTTGCCGCCCGGCTGTCCCGTCCGCTGTAGCTCATGCCGTTGACGGCCAGCCTGCCCTCCTCGGAGGATGCGTTTACCACATAGCCTCCGGGGCACATACAGAACGAATAAACACCTCTCTTGTTTTCTGCCTGGGCCGTCAGCTTATAAGCTGCCGCTCCCAGTTTTCCCGGGTCCGCTGTTTTGTACTGGCTTAGGTTGATCATCTCCTGTGGATGCTGTACTCTAAGTCCCACCGCAAAGGATTTGGCTTCCATGGGAACACCCTTATCATACAGCATGGAAAAGGTATCTCTGGCACTGTGCCCTATGGCCAGCACAAGCTGCTTGCAGGGAAGCGTTTCCCTGGCATTGATTACAACGCCCCGAACCCTTTGCCCTTCTGTGAGAAGCTCCGTCACCTGGCTCTGAAAACGAATCACCCCGCCCAGCCGGATGATTTCCTCCCGCATCCTGCGCACAATGCCGCAGAGCACATCCGTTCCGATATGGGGCTTGGCCTCATAGAGCACGGAGGGCTGCGCACCGAATTTCACAAAGGTTTCCAGCACCGCCCGGTTTCTGCCCTCCTTATCCTTTACCAGCGTGTTGAGCTTACCATCCGAAAAGGTTCCCGCACCTCCCTCGCCAAACTGTACGTTGGAGGAAGGGTTCAGTACGCCCTCCCTCCAGAAACGCTCCACGTCCTCTCTGCGCTCCTCCACAGGCTTTCCCCGTTCCAGCAGAATCGGGGCATAGCCGCCCTTCGCCAGATAATATCCGCAGAAAAGTCCTGCGGGACCGCAGCCTACGATGACCACAGGGTTTCCTTTCCCTGAAAGACGATGGGTTTTTGGCTCTGGAAAATGATAGGCCGAAGGAGAGGCAGCTTCTATTCCATGCTGCTTTGCCACCTTTTCCCATTTGGGTTTTGCCAGAGCCTTCAGAACGGCTTCTTCGTTTTGCACCTGAACCAAAAGACTGTAAATATAATAGATATCCGGTTTCTTTCTGGCATCCACAGACTGCCTGAGTATCTCCAGGCCTAAAATTTCCGTATCCTTCACGGGAAGCAGCTGTAAGACCTTTCTTTCCAGCTGCTTCCTTGTATGATCCGTCTTAAGCTTTACCTGATTGATTCTGATCATATGTAAAATTCCCTCTATCGTTTGTCTGCTTGTACGTCTGCTGACGCCGTCCCGGCCAGATATCCGCTGCACCAGGCCCACTGCAGGTTATATCCGCCGCATTTTCCATCCACATCCATGATCTCCCCGGCAAAAAACACCCCCGGCGCCTTCTTGGATTCCATGTCCCTGGTGATTTCCCGTGTATCCACTCCCCCCGCGCACACCTGGGCGTTATCATAGGAGTTGCTCTGGTTCACATGAAGGATCCACTGTCTGCAAAGGGCAAAAACCTTTTCAATGGCTTCTTTATCCGCCGTCTCTGCCATCTGCCCCGGCTTTAATCCGGCGTTTTTGATAAACAGCGTCATCAGCTTTTTATGAAGCATACCCGTAAAAAATTCCTCCACCGTGCGGTCTCTTAACAAAAGCCTTCTGGACGCCTTCAGCATTTCATACTCCCCGGAGGAATAATCCGGCAGAAGATTCAGCCGGACTGTGACCTCCTTTTCTTTCAAAAGCAGATAATTTACAACTCTGCTTACCTGAAAAACAGGAATTCCGGAAATTCCGTAATCCGTAAGCTGCAGCTCTCCCATCTCTGAGACCTGCGTTTTTCCATGATGCACCACTTCAATCAAGGCCTGCGTTCTGACTCCTGACACAGCCTTCAAAAAATTCTCTCTGCACCGAAGCTGCACCAGCGCCGGAACCACAGGCGTCACCTTGTGGCCCAGGCCTGCCGCCAGCTCATAGCCCGTGCCGTCTGAACCGGTTCTTGGGGCCGCCTTGCTGCCACAGGCTAACACTACGCTGTCAAAGTAATCCGTCTCTTCTCCTATATGTAAAGCAATTTTCCCATCTGGGGTTTTTTCCACTCTCTGAACCCTGGAATTTGTTTTCACACATACCCCCAGAGTCCTCAGCTCTGTGCGCAGCACATCAAGCACCACCGCCGCCTGTTCGCAGGCAGGATAAAGATATCCGTTTCTCTCCTTCAGCAAAAGTCCCAGACCTTGAAAAAATCGAATGGTATCTTCCGTGCCAAACCGCTCCAGGCTGTCTTTGATCCACTGGGAGCTGCTTCCATAATATGCCTGCTCGGAAAGAGCCCTGTTTCCCAGATTACATTTTCCATTTCCTGTGACAAGCAGCTTTTTCCCCACCCGTTCATTTCGCTCAAATAGAGTGACCAAAGCTCCTCTTCTGGCTGCGGCAATGGCTGCCGTCATTCCCGCAGGTCCTCCTCCTATCACTCCAACCTTGCATTTCCTCATCGTACTCTCCATTCTGCCTGCCAGGCATCCTGCCTTTTCAGGTCCTCAGCTGGAGTAGGTCTCCAGAAAATCATAAAGACTTTCCTCGTCCTCCACCCACATCATCTGAATGATTTCCAGCTGCAATGCCTCCGGCAGGCTGTCCAGCTTTATTCCGGTATTGATATAAATCGTCTCCATATCCTCCAGATACACCACAACT
Source organism: Candidatus Acetatifactor stercoripullorum (assembly GCF_944382095.1). Lineage (NCBI taxonomy): Bacteria > Bacillati > Bacillota > Clostridia > Lachnospirales > Lachnospiraceae > Acetatifactor > Candidatus Acetatifactor stercoripullorum. Next base: position 14,499 of record NZ_CALWMU010000032.1, on the reverse strand, counting down.
TCATTGTTCTGTACCGCAAGATAAAAGCAGCTGCCAGGCTGCAGATATTGGTAATTCATCTGTACCACAACCCGCTCTCTGGAAAAAGAAAGCACTTCCAGCCCCACAAAGCCTCTCTCCATTTCCGACAGCGGCGGAAACGCTTCATAGGACTCCATTGCCGCCAGAAACTGCTCTCTGTTCATTCCCACGTACTTATCCGGCAGTTTCCAGCTGGTCTCCACCACCGTATGGTTTATAATGTCTGTCTCCTCCAGCACATATTCCGTATCCACACACAAAGTCTCCCCTGAGGAAGCGGCTTCTTGGATACCTGAAGAAACATAAGCTTCTTCTGATGTTTCTTCCATCCCGGAGTCCTGCGGCACACTCTCCTGCATAACGTCGGCCCGCTGGGTATCCATATTAAAATCCGTTTCCAAAGGCTGCTGTTCTTCAATCGTCTCCGGGTAAAACTCCGGTGTCTCTGTCTGCTGCTGCACCCTGCCGGGATAAAAAAACTCCACGGCCTTGATTCCGGCAAAAAAACCGATTCCGAGCATTACCGCCGGAAACACAAAAAACAGCAGCGCACCTTTCACAAATTTCATCATCTTCCTGACCTTCTGCTGTAAAGCCTGTTTTTTTACATAGAAGTATCAGCTGTTTCCATGAAATTTATACATGCCTGTAACGATTTCTGCGCTGCTTTCTATTTTATTTTCCCACTGCTTTTACAAAAAGCTTAAGCAGGCGTCCTCCCTGCACAGCCGCAAGCTCCTGGGCCTTGAAATTGCGCAAAGCCAATAGAATTCCCCAGTAAACCGCAAAGGACACCCCAAAGCCAATCAGCGCAGCAGCCACATTTCCCAGATGCGGTGTAAAAAATTCCCCAATGAGAAATTCCATAAGAGCAGCGCCGCAGACAGCGCCTAAGGGAATGCAAAAGGTTCGTACCATCTGTATCCCTCGTCCCAGTCTGCCAATTACAAAAAATCCGGTCAGTCCGCAGTAGAGAGCGCTTCCTATGACTCCGCCGTATACCAGGGAAAGAATCCCTGCATTCCCTGTCTGCAGAAACAATGCTGAGGCTGCCGCAAAAATCACATTTGCAATCCCCAGACAGGCGGCCACATGATATTTTTTCCCCTGAGAAAGCAAAATGCTCTTAAAATAAAATGCAAAGGCCCCAAACACAATTATGCTTGAACCAAAGCGCAGCATAGAAGCCAGTGTCTCAGCCCGGGCCTCATTGAAAATTCCCGCCGTCTGCTGCGCCATAACAGCCAAAAACACTGCAAAAAATAATGCCTTTGCCCAAATCATGTGAATTCCCGCCTGAAAGCAGTTTCTGGCATAGCGCTGATCCTCCCGCTTTAAGCCGTGGGTAACTCTGGCTCCGGCCGGTATCAGGGAAGCACACAGTAAAAAAAGAAAGCCTGCGCAAAGGGCCAGATACTGTCCGTAATATACTCCATAGCTCTGTCCTCCCAAATCTGCGCCCTGGGCATTTTTATGAAAAAATACCATTCCAAACCACACAGGAAGCCGTTCCAGCAGTCCTGTCAAAAGAAAAGCTCCCATGCTTCCATACAGGATTCTTGTAAAATCCCATAAAGATTCTCTGGTCTTTTTTCCTTCTTCTGCTTTTTTTCTCTCTTTGCTGCTTCCCCGGTAAACCAAAAGCAGAAACAGAAGAATCAGAATCTCCGTAAGACTTACCGCAATGGCCGCCCCGGAGCCTGCCCACATAAAGGTAAACTCTTCCCTGCCGAGAAGGCCGCTTACCTTTTCTCCATAACTCTTAAGGATATTACAAAACAAAAGAGAAAATCCAAGAATAAAGACCTGCCTGATCACACAGGCCGCCACAGTGGGAAGCTCCGAACCCTCTCCCTGAAAATAACCCAATAGTACGCTTGAAATAGTCCGAAGAAACACTGCCGGCGCAAACAGACGGATCAAAAGACTGCTGTATGGCAGCTCAAAGACATGCTCCGCCAAGGGACCTGCACAGGCAGACAAAAGTATACTGCCTGCCACTCCCACTGCTCCCTGAAGCAGCATTGCATTTTTCCGCAGCCCGGCGCAGTTCTTATTCTGCCCCTTTCCGTTTCGGCTTCGAAGAATTTTTCCAAGACAGTCTGCCGCGCCATAGCTAATGAGCAGGCAGACCCCAAAATAACATTCCACTGCCGCCGCAAGATAGGCCACGCCTGCATCCTGAATGATTCTTCCCACCGCTAACAGCGTGATTACACCTATTATATGGGAATACATTTGTATCTGTTTTCTCTTTACTTCCACCGGATTCATTCAAAGTCCCTCAATCTTTTTTATCTCTGGTAATTCCAAGTGTTTTAAGCACCTCTTCCTGCTTTCTTTCCATCACCCTGGCTTCCGTCTCCTCCATGTGGTCATAGCCGCACAGATGAAACATGCTGTGGGCCACCAGAAAAGCAAACTCTCTCTCTTCACTGTGCCCGTAATTCTCTGCCTGTTCTCTCACCCGGTCCGCCGAGACAATGATATCTCCCAGAATCAGCTCTTTGCTGTCCGGATCAAAGCAGTCATGCAGACTGCTTTCCTCAATTTCAAATACGCCCGGCCTGGCAAATTCCAAGCCTGGAAAAGACAACACGTCCGTCTCCGCATCAATTCCTCTGTATTCTTTATTAAATTCACGGATGCCTGCATTATCCGTAACCAGCAGATTCACCTGGACTTCATAAGGGCATCTTTCTGCTTCCAGCACCTCCTTGGCCACCTGTTTTCCAACTGCAAGGATATCAAAGGGAAAATCCGCATCTGTTTCATTTTCAACGTAAAAAGTCATAATAGAGCTTTTCCTCCTTAAATTTCTTCTGCATTGTCTTAAGCTCCCTCAGGGAAATGTCACAGTTGTTAAAGGTTCCCGAGTCTATAAGATGTCCAAACACCACATCAATGATTTTGTCATAATCCGGGTGCTCGTCTCCGTTTTTTGACAAGAAAAGCGTCACTGCCGCCACCACCGCATCACTGCACAAAAGGACAGCGGTTTCCTTCGCCTGTATGGGCGTTTTTTTATCCATATATTCCCTTAAGACTGCCTCTGCGGCGGGCGGGAATTTTTCCTTTTCCAAAAAGTCTGGTATTACCTTATCCATTTTATGGTAATAGCCTGCGCACTTCAGCGCGTCTGCGTCCAGTGAAAGCCTGCGGGCAATCCGCTCACAAAAATAGGCGGTATGCACACTTTGAAAGTAAGCTTCTCTGGCAGTGTCCTTCAGCTGCACAAGCATGGGATTTCCCGTGTCGTTCAGTTCCAGGTATTTTTCTCTATACCGGTAAAACACTGTGGATGAGAACACCTTCATACACCCGGCCATCAAAATACCGCTGATTATGATATTGGAAACCGGGATCACAAAGCTTTCGAAATTGAGCCTGTTATTGTCCGTCAGCACAATGCCGGCAGTCTCGCACAGTAAGAGGCACAGCATGGAAAGAAAAAGAGGCTGTCCGATTTTTAATTCCCCTTCGTAACAGTAAAAGAGCGCAGCCACAAAAATACCGCTGATAAAATACAGGAAAAATACAATTACATCCGCGCCTCCTGCAAATACTGAAACCATCAAAAGCACGGAAGCCGACAAAATACCTACATTTGTACTGCCAAACAAAGAAAGAATCAAATAGATAACGGGAAAGGGCCAGCCTCCCGCAGGCAGAAAGCCGCACACACAGGCGGCGGCTGTGCAGACAGCAAGGCTTGCCCAAAAGCGAAAGGGGTGCTCTGCATTGTCGTAATCCAAACGATCCCTGATATATTCCCGCCGGAAAAGAAATCCGGCGGCAGCCAGCCCCATCACAGTAAACAATATCTTTTGCAAGGCGCTCTCCAAGGGCTCCCGGCGCATCCATAAAACAATGGAAACCCCCGCCGCTCCCAAAAAAACAGCGCCCAGCTCGGCCATCAGGAGAGGCGCTGTGAGCTTTCGCAGCTTTTTCTTATTTTCGTCCATTTTTCACTCTGCTTCTGTTTTTTTCTTTTGCTTCATACTCATCATATGCCTTTACAATCTTCTGTACCAGAGGATGGCGCACCACATCCTTGCTGGTAAGATGGCAGAAGGCAATGTCGTCAATCCTGCTTAAAACCCTGGACGCTACGTCCAGGCCTGACCTTGTTCCCACAGGCAGGTCCTTTTGGGAGGAGTCCCCCGTCACAATCACCTTGGAGCCAAAGCCGATTCTGGTCAAAAACATTTTCATCTGCGCCGGGGTAGTGTTCTGGGCCTCATCCAGGATTATATAAGCATTGTCAAGCGTACGTCCACGCATATACGCCAAGGGAGCCACCTCGATCAATCCCTTTTCCATGTTTTTGGCAAAGCTCTCCGCTCCCATGATTTGATATAAAGCATCATATAAGGGCCTTAAATAAGGGTCTACCTTGCTTTGCAAGTCCCCCGGCAAAAAGCCTAGCTTCTCTCCTGCCTCAATGGCCGGTCTGGTGAGGATGATCCTGCTTACCTCGTCATTCTTAAAGGCCGTAACAGCCATAGCCATGGCCAGATAGGTTTTCCCCGTGCCGGCAGGGCCCAGGCCAAATACGATCATATTTTTCCGTATGGCCTCCACATAAGCCTTCTGTCCCAGTGTTTTGGGCTTTATGGGCTTCCCGTTGATGGTATGGCAGATGCAGTCTTCGTCTATCTCTGAAATAGCCTCTTCTTTCGCCTCCATACCCAGCGTAATGGCATAATCCACGTTCTGTTCCTCGATTTCATTCCCTCTCTCGGAAAGGATGGTAAGCTGTCTGAGCACTCCCTGTACCCTGTCAACATTTTCTGCTTCTCCGGTGATGGACACGCTGCCGTTTCTATCCACAATGACAACATGGAAATCCTTCTCCAGCTTTTTTAAGTATGCGTCCTGCATACCAAATATTTTCCGCATATGCTCTGCGGGCATATCCATTCTTCTTGTTATTTCACTCATGCCTGTCCTCTGTCTGTCCTTGCGATATCAGGCTCACCAAGAAGTCTCCTGTGCGCCTGTATCCGGTATCGTGGTATCCACGCTTTTCCCAGCAGCCTCTCTTACAAGAAAACTGCCCTCTATCACCCACATACCGTCATTCGTATCTATTCTAACATTTTTTTCAATAATTTGTACCCCCTTTTCCTCTAAACTTGTAAGAAATAATCTTAATTTTTCATTTAGAAGGTCTCTTGCCTCCTCCAGGGTATATTCATATTCCACATTCTGGTATTCCCGATGGGTAACACTGCCAAAATATACCGGTATGGACAGCTTTTGAAACAAAAGCGGCCTGCTCTCCTTTATCACACTGTCATAAATCAAAAAGGGCCTCTCCTGTGGAATTTTCCATTCCTTTTCTCCCACCTTAAGAAAATATCGTTTCCGAATTCTTCCGGTATATTCCTTTTTGATATAATCAAAGGGCAATGTCCCACGAAAGGTTCTGGTATGCTCTATCACAATATCGGCATCAGCATTTACAAGCTGGTATTCTCTGACTGTACCGTCCTCATTGTACACAGGAACCTTACCGTCCACCAGAAGGGTCCCTTTTTCCACCGTATCCCCAATAGCTGCCATGGGCACGCCGTTTCGCACAATCATGGACACAATGGTTCCCTGGTATTGGGATACCAAATCCTTTCCGGTTTCTTCCTCCTCCAGGGCGTCCTCTATCATAGGAGCATCGTTTTCCTTGACTGCAATCTGCAGGCGCGTGCCTGTCAGTCTGGCAGAGGTCCAGGTAACCTGCGGAAATTCCCGGCGTATCTCCTTTTCCAGCTCCTCAATGTCAAGTCCTGATTTCCGCATTCCCACCTTTACCTGCTGTTCCTTCAGGAAGCTCTCAAATACGTCCTGCGTAATCTGATAATTTCCCGAAATCTCGATATCCCAGACGTAGAGGGAGGACCACATCCAAAACGCCACGCTGAGGAGCATCCCTGCAAGAAATATTTTGCGCTTCTGCAATAAGGGCAGAAAAAAAGGCAGTCCATATTTTTCCAATATGGCTACCTTTGTACCTGTCTTTTTTACAATGGGACGCAGCTTATAAAAGCCGTTTATGCTGATATTCATGTAATAGGTATCTTCATCCCGCACAATCTCCCACAAAAGAATCCCTCTGTTACTGCATAGATTCATAAACCGCTCCGGCGAAAAGCCCCACACCTTGATGCGCAAATAGCCTTTCAGATACTTAAAAAACCCGATCATTGCTCCTCCCGTTTTCCTTGACTATCTGTGGCTGGGAATACCGTTTGTTCCCAGCATCTGACTATAAGTATTTCACACATTGAATGCAGCCGCTGATCTTCATGTCCTCATTGGTATAATAGTCAATGGAGAGCCTGTTTCCCTCAAAACAGACCTGACAGGTTTTTGCCTGCAGCAGAATCATCTGCTCCGTATATTCCAGAATTCCCCTATAATTTTCTATCCACGCCTCGCTGTTTCCCGTCAGGGTGACCCGAAGCGCCCCCATACAGACATCTTTGGGCAGCTGCAGGGATTCCACAAGCAGCTCTTTTTTTGGATTTTTATTTTTGCTCTTCTTCATGTATTCATACTATGAAGCCGGATTCTATAATATGCCTTTGATCAGCGCAGGCTTTTTCTCCGAAGGTCTTTCCTCTTCGATCACATAGGCATTCAGGAAGCGCTCTCTGGCCGCTTCCGCCTTCCTTGGGTCGTTTGTATGAAGCTGCGCAAGCGTTTCTCCCGCCTGGCAGAAGTCCCCTGTTTTCTTTTTCAGCAAGAGTCCTGCTGACAAGTCAACAGTGCTTTCCTTGGTCTCTCTGCCGCCTCCCAAAATTAAGGAGCACATACCGATCTCATCACAGGCAATCTGTGTGATCCATCCCTGGGAAGGCGCCTTTACCTCAACCACCACTGAGGCTTTTGGAAGCAGAGAGGTGTCATAGACAGCCCGGCCGTCTCCCCTCTGAGCCTTTACAAGCTCCTCCAGCTTTTCTAAAGCGCTTCCGCTTTCTATGGAATGAAGAAGCATTTTTCTAGCCTCCCGGAGGGCCGCATCCGGATCCTTTTCCTGTATCCTGCCTCCTGCAATCAGCATCTGGCTTCCCAGGGTAAGACAAAGCTCAAGAAAATCCTCCGGTCCTCTGCCTTTTAAGGTGTCAATGGCCTCCTTCACCTCCAGGGCGTTTCCCACAGCATTCCCCAAGGGCTGGTCCATATCAGAAATAACGGCAACCGTCTGCTTTCCTGCAGCTTTTCCAATCTTCACCATTTCACCGGCTAGTGCATAGGCGTCCTCCCTGGATTTCATGAAAGCGCCGCTGCCCGTCTTTACGTCCAGCACAATGGCATCCGCCCCTGCCGCCAGCTTCTTGCTCATAATAGAGCTTGCAATCAGAGACATATTATCTACGGTAGCCGTCACATCCCTCAGCGCATACAGCTTTTTGTCTGCCGGCGCGAGATCTGCGGTCTGTCCCATGATGGCGATGCCAATGCGGTTTACCTGGTCCAAAAATGCCTTCTCGGAAAGTCCTGTCTGAAATCCAGGAAAGCTCTCAAGCTTATCAATGGTTCCCCCTGTATGTCCCAGTCCTCTGCCGCTCATTTTTGCCACTGGAATACCACAGGCCGCTGCCATGGGCGCCAGTGCAAGGGTGGTCTTGTCCCCCACGCCCCCTGTACTGTGTTTATCTACCTTAATGCCCTTAATTGCCGACAAATCCAGCCTGTCGCCGCTTTCGGCCATGGCCATGGTCAAATAAAAGGTTTCCTCCTGGGTCATCTTCTGGAAATAAATTGCCATCATCAAGGCCGCTGCCTGATAATCTGGAATTTCTCCCCGGGTATAGCCCTCCACAAAATAACGGATTTCCTCACAGGTCAATTCTCTGCCATTTCTCTTTTTCATAATCACATCGTACATTCGCATAGGTTTTTCCCCGTTTCTCTATTTTAAAATATAAAACTGAGAGCGCAAAAGCAGCCAATTCGCCCGAAACCACTGCATGATCTGCCAATAGCCGCACCCCCTTAGGCCATATTCCTCCATAAGCCGGAATTTTCCCATAAGACTCCTTGGGTCCTCAAACCAGACCTCATGGGTAACCCCGCTTTCCGTATAAAAAAAATAGGGACTCTGCGCCAGGGGATCAAATGCAATGGCAGACCCTTTCTCTATGGCGATCCGTACAGCCTCCACATTTCCAAGGGTCCGCGCCATGGTAACGCCCCGCTCAAAGGGAAGCGGCCAGTCATAGCCATAATTTGGAATCCCCAAATCTATTTTGGCCGGATCAATCTGGGTGACGGCATATTCCACTACCCGGCGCACCTGGTTTAGGGGTGCCACAGCCATGGGCGGCCCGTAGGTATAGCCCCATTCGTAGGTCATCAACAGCACATGATCGGCGGCCTCTCCAAGGGCTCTGTAGTCCTTTCCCTCATACAAAAGACCTCTTTGCTCCGAGGATGTCTTGGGAGCCAGCGCCACGGAAGTATGATATCCGTTTTCCCGCATAGTATCCGCCACCCACCATACAAAGCCGGTGAAAGCATCCCTGTCCTGGGCCAGAATATATTCAAAATCAATATCCACTCCCTGATATCCCTTTTCCTCCATCACGCGGAGGAGATTGGAAATGAGATTTTCTGCGTAAACCCAGTTATTGACCACGGAATGAATCAGCTGATTATTAAAATTTCCGTCCGGTCCAAAGGGCGTCAGCACAAGGATGGGCTGTGTGCCGTACCGGAGAGCTTCCCTGATCATCCATTCGTCATCCCACAGAGGAGGAATCAGCTCGCCCTCCATGGTAAAGCCATAGGAAAATATGGGAAGCTCTGATAAAAAAGGCAAGGTTTCCGCAAGCACCCACTCACTGATAAAGGGATAAGCATACCCGCTGACAGAAACGGCCCGGCTGGCATTTCTTATCCCATTATCGATTACAAGGGCCTGCCCCACCGCAAGCTCATAGGGATAAATAAGCTGGTTATCGTAAATCAGCTGCCACACACTGATGCCTGTGCTGGCGGCAATTTGGTCCACATTGTCTCCCCTGTCCACAACATAAATTTCCATCCTGCTCTCTGCGGCGCAAAGGCCGTCTCATCATTTTTTATATGATATGCAGAAGGCTTTTTGTCTTATTCCGTTAAACACCCGCCTTTTTGCAGATATCCTGCAGGCAGCATCTTTCACAGTGGGGCTTCGTTCTTGCGGTGCAGACCTCTCTGCCATGGTAAACCAGGCGGTGGCAGAAATCACTCCCCTCATCAGGGGGGATTATCTTCCACAGCTCTTTTTCCACCTTGGCCGGTTCCTTTATGCCGTCCACAAGCCCCATCCGGTTCACCAGCCGGATACAGTGGGTGTCCGTCACAATGGCAGGCTTGCCAAACACATCCCCCATAATCAGGTTTGCGCTTTTGCGTCCCACACCGGGCAGCTTTAACAGCGCGTCAAAGTCATCCGGCACCTTCCCGTCGTATTCATCCCGGAGTATCTTCATGCAGGCGCTGATATCTCTGGCCTTGCTGTGTCCCAGGCCGCAGGGCTTCACAATGGCCTCAATTTCCTCCACCGGAGCCTGTGCCAAGGCATTTACATCCGGAAATTTTTCATACAGCCCCTCCACTACTACATTTACCCTGGCATCGGTGCACTGTGCGGCAAGGCGCACACTCACAAGCAGCTTCCACGCCTCGTTGTAGTCCAGCGTACAGCCTGCATCCGGATATTCCGCTTTCAATCTTTCTATGATGGCAAGAGCCAGCTTTTTCTTTGTCATTTGTTTTACTTTTCCTCCGAAAACACCGCAGCCTCCTTGACCCGGCTTTACTGCTCTTTTGCGAAGGGCTTTACGTCCTTCACAGCTTCCTTGGGAGAAATCAAAGCATCCTCATGGTCGATATCAATCAGGCGGTAGCGGTCGTTCCCCATGCCAAGCTCCTTCATATAGGTAAGCTGGCGCAGGCCGTGACGGGTCTCCATCCGCTCCACCAGATCACTGTGATCACCAGGATTCAGCGCATAAACCAAATCCACCGAGGCCTGGTCTGCCGCCAGAATATCTAAAGAAGCCACGATGCCGATGTTCGGCGTTACCACAGGCATGGCTGCAGTCCCCTCGCAGTCACAGGACACGGACATATTCCGCAGCACATTCACAAAGGTGATATGCTCACCGAAATGATCCACCACCGCTTTAGCAGATTCCGTCATGCGCTCCATAAATTCTTCCTTCTGAATGTCCCACATGTCATCTGAGCCTGGTGTGGTATGAATCATGGCTTTTCCAACGCGGCCGTCCGCACAGCCAATGCCAATGTTTTTATTCGAGCCTCCAAAGCCTCCCACCTGATGCCCCTTAAAATGGGTCAATACAAGCAGAGAATCATAATTCAGAATATTTTTGCCCATGGACATCTCCGTGAACCACTTTCCGCCCTTTACCGGAAGGAATACCGTTCCATCCTCATCCATAATATCCACCGGGCAAAAGGTCCATCCGTTTACCTCCAGGGTTTTACGGTGCTGTTCTGTGGTGTAGCGGTCCCCTTCGTAATAGGTGTTGGTCTCCACAATAGATGCCTGGGGAATATCCTTTTGAATCAGCTCCTCTACCCAGGGGCGGGGGATAATATTAGGGCCGTTCTGCTCTCCGGTATGCAGCTTGATGCCCACTCTTCCCTCCATATTGGCACCCACACGCTCGAAAATCCTGCGCAGTCCCTCCTTTGACAAATCTCTGGTAAAGTAAACAACGGATTCTTCGCCAGTGCGCTCCTCATAAGGAACATAATGTTCCCCGCCGTTTCCGGGAAATGCTTTTTGTTCATTCATTTTTCACGGCCTCCTTCCAGTTTCTTATGCACATTATAATCTCTTTGAAAAGAAATGTAAAATCCTCTTCTCTATCCTTTGAAATTTTTCCCATAACAATAATACAAAAAGCACAAATCGGCAGCAAATAATATGATTACAATAAAAAGGCCAAGCAGGCTTTCTAAAGGGGTGGCCGTGGCAAACAAATCCCTGACCACCCAAAAATTACAGATTAGAAAAAACAGAACCGGGAGCGCTAGCAGCGAAATAATACGGTATCTGCGGTATTTTTTTTCCGACATCCCAGCCGGGATATAATCCTGGGGATAAAGCATCTCACAGTGAATCACAATCCCATACCGTGAGGAGGTTCTGTAGGCATAATATTCCACTCCGTCTATCAAAAGCCTTGGAGACATACTCTCCTTAAGGATAACCATATTTCTGTTATTTTCCTGTCCATATTTCAGCAGGCTTTCCGAAAATTCCTCCGGCGTGTCACATCGAACCTCCGGCATAAAGGAAAATTCCCGTGCCATCTCTGATTTCACAACCTCCTTATAGTCATTGACAAACTGTTTGAACACAGACCCCTTCTTTTCTCTTTCTTCCATCTGATGAAGATACTGATCCACATCCAGCTCCGCAAGCTGCTGCTCTTGGATTTTGGAGCAAAATGTAATTGCCTCGTCCAGCCTCTCTTTCTCTGACTGCAGACGGTAGACCTGCAGCAGCATTGTCTCTTCAAGAGTGGTTTCTCCATCTATCAGCCGTCTAATATCTCCAATGGGCACATCCAGCTTTCGAAAAAGCTTGATGAGCTTTAGTCGGTTGATATCCTCCTGTGAATATTCACGGTAAGAATTCTCCGCGTTCCGGCTGGGAGACAACAGTCTCTGCTTTTCATAATAGCGAATGTTCTGGCTGGATATGCCTGTAATCATTTCTGCTTCCTTGATGCTTTTCATCTTAATCCCTCTCCTCTCTGACGCTCTGCTTCTAAAAGCAACGTAAAGGTTTCCTCTCACCTCCTTTATAAAGCCTATACCGGGTATAAGGTCAAGCATTTTATTTCTTGTTTCCCATTTTGTGAACATACATTCTTGTCAGCTGCGCCTCTCCGTCTCCTTGAACCATACAAAGGAATTCCCAGCCATACCTCTCATAAAAAGTGGTGTGATCGGTAATCAGGTAAAGTGTGGAGATTCCCTTCTTCTGCATATCCTCACAGACAAAATTAAGCATTTCTCCTGCAATTCCCCGGCATCGATACGCCTCCTCCACATAAAGTGCACACACATTGGGCCGCAAATCCTTTCGATTATGGAAATCGTTGTCTATCACACCAATTCCGGCAATCACTCTTCCACCGTCCATTACAATATACCACTGAGGCACAGCACTGTTTCCTTGCAGACTTTCCTCCATGCTTTCAAGATAAGCCTCTGTGGGAACATTCCATTTTGTGTGAAACCAGCCTGCAGCTTCCTCAATCAGCTCCGGATTGTCCGCAATTTTTTTCATTTCCATTGTCATCTCCCACTCTCCTTTTGCTGGTTTGAAACTTTCACAGCATATTTTATAACATGATCTCTTTTGTTTTCAAATACATCATATGCTTCCATAATCTGTTCCAGATTACATCGATGGGTAATCAAAAATCCCGTATCAAGCTTTCCGCAGGCAGTCAAATCCATGATTTCCTGACAAAAGCTTCCGTCTACGCCGCCCGTCTTAAATACCAGATTCTTTCCATACATATCCGGCAGAGGCAGTACCTGCGGTTCCTCATACATAGCTACAATCACTACAACAGCATTCGGTCTGGCAATCTTCCAAGCCGTCTGAAAGGTATCCTTTCCGCCTGCAGCTTCAAATACAGCATCTGCGCCTCTGCCATCTGTCACCTGGAGAATCTTCTCTTCCACATCGTCTCTTCCGGGAACAAGAGTAAGGTCAGCCAGTCCCTGTACTTCTGCAGCCTTAAGCCTGTATTCGTCCGTATCAATAGCGATTATCTTTGCCGGCGTATACAGACGCGCGCACAGCATGGTACAAAGCCCTGTAGGGCCGGCTCCGATCACCGCAACTGTATCCGCAGGTTTTATCTCTCCGATCTTTGCAGCCCAATATCCAGTGGAGAGAATATCTCCGTTAAAAAGCGCCTGTTCATCCGACACATGCTCCGGTATAATTGTCAGACCGTTGTCTGCAAAAGGAATTCTCGCATATTCTGCCTGTCCTCCGTCCATGCGGCAGCCCAGCGCCCAGCCTCCGTTTTTGTCTGTACAGTTATTCACAAAGCCTCTCTTGCAGAAATAACATTCTCCGCAGAAGGTCTCTACATTTACTGCCACCCGGTCTCCCGGCTTCACTTTTTTCACTGCGCTCCCGGTCTGCGTCACTCTTCCCACAAACTCATGTCCAAGAACCGTTCCAGGCACTGCTTTCGGCACTGCTCCATGCTTGATATGTATATCGCTGGAACAGATCGTTGTCAGTGTCACCTCTATAATCGCATCTCTTTCGTTCATGATTACCGGCATGGGCCTGTCCTCAAGAGCAATCTGCCCGTTTCCTTTATATACAACCGCTCTCATATAAAATGCTCCCTTCTCTCAAAATCAGATATAAATTCACATATATACCTTTCATGAGGTGTAATCACATCAATATCCACATTCGGACATTGAACTGCATATGCTTCCAGCATATCTTTAAGATTACTTTTTGATTCCATATAATCATTAACTATATAATCCCTGCTCATTCCGATCTTATAAAGAAGCAGGGCAGAAACAACACCCGTTCTGTCCTTTCCTGCATTGCAGAAATACAATACATTGGTTTTTGCATTCCAAATGGTATCAATAATTTTTCTCATTTGTGCATCAACCATTTTTATGTATGATTTGGAAACATCATCTACAGATTCAGGAACAATATTTCCACCTGTGACAGGCATACAATAATACTGGAAGAAATCGTTGTCAATCAACGGACATTTTTTATCGGCTCTTTCATTATCTTCTCTAAGATCAATTACCGTTGTGATATTGTTTTCCACAAGCCACTTCACTTCCTCTTCCGTTATGCAATTTGGAACATCGCTTCTGACAAAGCGGAGGCTTCCCGGCAGAATTGCACGGGTATTATGCGTGCTTCTAAAGATACTTCCCATGAGCACCCTCTCCTTTGAAACTTTTCTTAACATAAAACCAATCATTATGATATTCTTTTATCATATCTTCAATGCCTTTAAAAACAAACTGCTTCGACTGACAAAGCCAGCAAATATCCCAATCTGTCGACCTGATTTTTCTTCATTATACCATTCGTTTATTCCCCTGTCATTTTATTTCTCACCACACAAAAAGAGAGCGGAACCTCATCTGTCCACTCCCTTCCTAACTCTTTACAGAAATCATTTAATCTGATATTTTCTCTCCATTTTCAATTATTCTTTCGTAACCGTTGTAAAGTTTTCCGGTTTCTTACTGCCGAAGTTTGAGCTTGTTCCCTGAGACCATTTATAAACGCACATCAACAAAACTTTATCCCATTGAGAATATTTTCAATTAGGATTTGTCATACAAACCGGAAACTGAAAACTAAAACTCATACCTTGTTCCATGTGAAAGTAACAGTCCATCGGTTAATTCTACACATAAAATTATAGTATT
>NZ_CALWMU010000031.1:0-36258 GCF_944382095.1 Candidatus Acetatifactor stercoripullorum | reverse complement strand
GACCTCAGGAAGGGAATTGATGGGCTGGCAATGATCATCGGGGATCAGTATGGACAGAATCCATTTGAAAAAGGGACACTTTTCCTCTTCTGCGGCAAGCGGTCTGACCGCTGCAAAGGATTGCTTTGGATGGGGACAGGATTCCTGCTTCTGTATAAAAGATTTGAAAGTGGACGGATGTCCTGGCCAAGAAATACACAGGAGGCAGCCGACCTCACGGAAGAGCAGTTCCATTATCTGATGATGGGACTTAACCCGCTGGATCTCAGAGTGAAAGAGGTGGTACCGGAAAAAATATATTGAAATGATTGTGCAAAACAGAGAAATTTTTCTTCTGCTTTAACGGCCTGAAAATCAGCACCCAGGGGGCGTGGCAGGTATCTCCTGATACAGCAGCAGAGCCTGCCGGCGGTACTGTCGAGAACTGGCAAGGTTTGAGGGTTCTATATCTTACAGGCGTTCATTTCGAAGCTGGGCCCGCCAGAAATCAGGGCAAAATGACGGAACGCTTTTCACGCGGGATTGGCGCAATTCTGCATTTTCTGGTATACTTTTTACAGAAAAGGCGGTCATTAGTATGTGTCAGAAATTTACACCCGAACAACTGAAAAACATGGATATGGAGACAAAAGACGGTGTCATTTTTCAGATGCAGGACCGTCTGGATAAGCTGGAGCATGACTATGAGAACCTGATCGAGCAGATCCGTCTGGCAAACCAGCAGCGTTTTGGACGGCATACAGAAAAACTGGGCGAGATTACAGGACAGATCTCCTTTTTTAATGAGGCCGAAGCGAACTGTAGTGAAGATGCGCCAGAACCAACAATAGAGGAAACAGTCTGTCTGGAACTGAAGCCTGTGCGCCGCGCAAAGAAGAAAGGACAGAAAGAAGAAGACCTGAAAGATTTCCCACAGGAGGAAATTTCTCATGATGTCCCGGAAGAGGAACTGATCAAAACCTTTGGTGAAAGCAATTATAAAAGCATGCCGGATGAGGTTTACTGGCAGCTGCGGTTCGAACCTGCGAAATGGATCGCAGAGAAACATATCGTAAAAGTATACGTTGGCACAGATGGGCTCCATCAGGACGAATTCCTGCGGGGAGACCATCCTTCCACTTTATTTCGGGGGAGTATTGCCACACCTTCTCTGGAAGCAGCGATTATCAATGCGAAGTATGTAAACAGTAATCCGCTGGATCGTATTGCCAGAGATTTTCAGACAAACGGACTTCAGCTGTCGAAACAGACCATGTCTAACTGGACGATCCGGACAGCGGAAAGATATTTCCAGCCTGTATACAACTGGATGAAACAACGGCAACTGGAAGCTCATGTCAACCAGTGTGATGAAACAACGGTAGAAGTCATCCATGACGGCAGACCTGCAGGCAGCAAAAGTTATATGTGGGTGCATCTCACCGGCGAACTCAGTCCGGGTCCAAAGATTGTTGTGTATGAGTACCAGAAGACCAGGCACAGCAGCCACCCCAAAGAGTATTATAAAGACTTCAAAGGGATCCTGATGACGGATGGGCTGGAACAATACCATAAGCTGGCAAGGGAACTGGAAGGGGTGACCAACGCGAACTGCATGGCGCACGCGAGGCGGCATTTTGCCAATGCGATCAAGGCGATTGGGAAGGGGAATGAAAAAGCCATCAAATCCTCCATCGCGTATAAAGCACTGGTAAGGATTGGGGCGATCTATAACCTGGAGGGAGCCTTAAAAGAACTGACTGCGGAAGAACGCCTGAAGGAACGGCAGGCCTCAATCAAGCCATTGGTTGAGGAATATTTCACGTGGGTCAGAGAGATCTGTTCTGACCAGACGGTCCTCCCGAAGGGAGAAACGGCAAAAGGATTGAATTACAGCCTGAATCAGGAAGAATATCTGAAAGTATTTCTTACGGATGGAGAAGTCCCGATCGATGATTCAGCCAGTGAGCGTGCGCTGCGGAATTTTACAGTTGGCCGGAAAAACTGGGTGACAATCAATACAGTCAGAGGAGCGCAGGCAAGTGCGGTCATTTACAGCATCACTGAGACAGCCCGTGCGAACAGTCTGAATGTTTATTATTATATCCGGTATCTGCTGACAGAGCTGATGAAGCGAAAAGATAAAGACGGGAATATAGATGAAGCAATGCTGGAATCGATCATGCCATGGTCGAAAGAACTTCCGGATGAATGTTATAGTAAGCGCCGCCAATGAACAGCGGCGCATAATTTGGCAGGAAGCGGAGGATTTGACGTTTACGTTGCTGGAGGCTAAATTAAGATATATGAGAAGCAGGGGAAACGGATAATTGCGGAAGAACCTCCCGCACAAGAATATTCAAATGGCCGTTTCTGGAATTATCGGACTCCTTGACACTACCCCATCTTTGACCTTAATCGCATTTTCTTTCAAGCAGTTACCCATCATTTCCCGAAGGGCCGCTTTTTGTGGGGTATCCTTTTTCCCTACCATAAAATAAACCTCCAAACTGGTAAGTCTATCTTACATCAGTTCGAAGGTTTACACAATCTTTGGGACACTCCCATGTTTGAATGAAATTACCACTTTTTTCTACCCATCTTTTTCAACAGCAGTTTTAGATACCGCTTTATTGTTTGAATCGAGCTTTCTGTGTAAGTCTTTTTAACTGCCTTACTAAATGGCATACTATCCAGCAGTAAAAAGAATTTGCTTCTGTCCCCTTTCTGAACAGCCTGCTTAAACAGATACGGGTTTCCTTCTAAAACTTCATCTAAAGAGCGCAATTCTATATGGATACTTCTTTTTATCGTATCAAGCAAATATTTTCCCTTATCCGAGTTAAGGAAAAGAACGGAAACCCCCTTTTGCATATCTTCTTCTTTACAACCATGTATCTTCCAAAAATCACCAAGTGACAAATCCGCCAATCTTGGCAGCCCTTTATATTGACAGTACTGACAATTTTCACGCATAAATAGATTCCCACAAGTATACCCTTGTATCCACCAATCTGTATAACGATCCTTATGATACTCTCTTCCGTTTTCAAATACAACATTTGTCGCCAGACTCTGCCACCCTGTCTTTTTGCTTTTTTGTCGAACCCGCTTTGCTTTAGATCGATATTTTTCTTCCAATTCCTGTATGTAAGCTCTATATGCTTTGGGTGAATTGATTCCCTTACAGATGAAGTCCACCAAATATAAGCCATCATCCCTGTCACCTATAAATGATTTAACTGCAGCAATCTGACAGGGGGTTCCGCAAAAGAGCACCTTCTTCCCTTCTGAGAGAAGCTTCTTCACCTCAGAATAAATCCCTACCGTATCACTTTGAAAATATTTTGATCCCATGATACGTTTCAGATCCTCGATGGTGTTTCCTACTATATGATATGCACTTTTGTAATCTTCCGCAAAAACACATCCCGCTATATATCCACCAGAATCTATAAAAGCTTTTGCCAATTCAAAATATACACCACCGGATGTACTATCATAGCGTACCTTATCATTTAAAGACCAGGCTGCAAAAACTGTTGGCTTTTTGTCATTATCAATGCCAATCATATGCAATGCAGGACACTTTTTTTCGCACAAATTGCAATATATACATTTCTTGTTGTCTACAACCGGATACCAAAAGCCATCCTTATCCGTCTCAAATGAAATCGCTTTATCGGGACATACTTCTGCACACATCTTGCATCCTGTGCAGATCGATTTTTCTATATTTCCTACCATGGCAATTCCCCCGCTTTTGTCGTTGATATAAAAGCTATAAATCATAGTATTAACACTTTGTAAAGTCAACCGTATCTGGATCATAGCGAAGACGACAATCTATATTCATCCGGTCAATCCGCGCCATTTCCTCGTCTGTCAAAAAAAAGTCAAATATATCCATGTTTTCAATTAAATGGGCCAGGCTTGTTGTGTTAACGACGGGTATTACCTTCCTTTGATGGTGCCAACGCATAACAACCTGTGCAATCGACTTATTATGCTTTTGAGCAATCTCCGTAATGTCGCCATTTTGCAGAATCCGTTTATTCATTCTCCCAGTCGGCGTGTATGCCATCATCTGAATATTATTATCCTTACAGAACCGAAGCATATCCTCTTGTGCAAAGAGCGGATGACTTTCAATTTGGCATACCATAGGGCATATTTCCGCATCTTTCATCAATTCATCAAAATGGTGTCTTTTAAAATTGCATACTCCAATCGCTTTGGCCAGCCCTTTCTGATACACCTTTTCCATTTGTCTCCAGCTATTAATATATGCGCCTGTCTGAGGCCAATGCATCAAATATAAATCAACATAGTCCGTTTTTAAGCGTCTTAAGCTTTTTCGCAAGGCCAAGTCTACATCTCCGCAGCGTTGTTCTTCATTTGACAGCTTTGTTATTACAAACAAATCTCCTCTTTTATACTTATTCAGCGCATACCCTAAGACTCTTTCACTCTGTCCATAGCTGCTTGCCGTATCATAAAGAAAGCATCCATTAGCCGGACCATTTTTAACAATATTTATAATGGACGTATCTCTTCTCAAATGATAACATCCACCAGATGTAATATCTTTTATAATGCCGAAGAAGCCTTTGATGATATTCTTCCTCAGAAAAATGAACGTTCTGTCTGTACCAAAACCTATGCAAGGTATTTCTATTCCGTTAGAAAGAGTAAAATGATTGTATTCTCCCATTATTATATCCTCAATTATTTATTATACTTTTTGAGTAATGGTATCATATTTATCATGGGCTTAATAATGTTACGACACAGCAGCAGCATACAAACGATCATAACACACATTACAGTCCACCTTAGCAGTATGCAGTCAGCTAGGGCAATAATAAGCACCGAATATCCCGTCAATGATATAATGCTTAACACAATTTGAGTTGTGGGAAACATCGGCGTTGAATCAATTTTCTTTGCAATCTGCCAATGAAATATAAATAACGCAATATAGGATGCAAGTGTATTCCAAGCCGCCGCTTGATATCCAGCGTTTTCTATTAAAAGAAAATTCAAAGCAATATTCAACGTAGCCGCCAACAACGTTCCCATGGCAATAAACTTAGTTTTTTTATAATAATACTCCACGTGCACAGGAAGCGAGTATAAGAAAACAAAATAAATGGAAAATGCAAGTGGAACTACCATAGGGATACCGGTGTGATACTCTTTTGTGCCTGTAATCCTTATTACATCCGGTGCCAGTGAAATAAACCCTACATATAGTATATTCATCAGCAAAACATACGCTGCCGCCTTCTTTTTAATTTCCTCATAACGATGATATCTTAATTGTTCATACATCCAAACTGACCACGCATTGTCCATCGATTGAACAATGACCTGCAATATATTAGCTATTGTATAAATAAAACTATAAATTCCAACTGCAACATTATTAATTATCCGGCTAATCATGATGCGATCAAATTGATGAAGTATCTGCTGCGAAAACGTGTGAACAACCAGAGGAATGCTTATTATCAAACCATATCGCCAATGCTCCAAAACAAATATTTTGTTTTTCTTTTTAAAGGAGTTTTTGACAAACCATATGATTATGATCCCGGCAATCACAATGGGCACAAATGCGTAGCCGTATATTCTAGCAATATGCTTATCATCCTTGAATATACATACAATCAGAAATATTGACAGTACAGTTCCTCCAATAGAATTAGCTCCCGATACAAGCAGAAACTGTTTATATCTGAAATCTAAAGCCAATCTTGTATTATAAAATTGAAACACAAACATCGCATAACTATGAACAATCAAAATATTGAGGATCGTTCTATCAAACTCAAAGCTCTCAAAGAACAAAGGATACAGCGAATTTCCCAAAACAAGCACAACAAAGAACGAAACAAAGCTTAAGGACATTGCACTTGTCAGATATTGATCAAAACTCTCTTCATAGTCATATTTAGCTGTTCTCAGCGATCCGTAGAGACACACCCCCACAAATATCGTAAGCAATGTTTCATAAGACACATAGAGATTGTACAAGCCATATTCTTCTGTTGACAAAATTCTAGAAAAGATCGGTAAAGTAAGAAAAGAAACTCCTCGCAAAAGAACATTGCCTACCGTATAGGCCACACCGGCCTTTGCTGCACGTTTACCTGAATTTCTCATTTTTCATAAGCTCCCTCACAGCTTTTTCATTGTTTTTGTCTGAGACATATTGGGCAATGCGGTCAACAATATCTTCAATTTGCCAAAGTGATAGTTTTTTTACGTTAACGTTTTTCTCAACTAGAGCCTTTTGAATTCGATCCTTGTTTTTATATAATTCCTTTTGCATTTCAACAATTGTAGTATAAACCCTATCTCCTTGCCATGCATCGGCACCACGGCATTGCAGGATGTAATCATTCATACCATATACATCCCCTATCACACCCTTGTACTTGACACTATACGACAAGCAAATCGCCGGAACCCCCATATTTATGGAAGATACAGCCGCATGCATCCTTCCTGTGATGGTATATTGACCATTCCCCAACAAAATTCTGGCCTCATAGGGCAAAATCAACGAATCAATAATCGTCAATCTGCCTTTGAACCTCCCGCTGATTTTGTCAGCTATTTGATCAACAATCACTTTATCATTGGATGTATTAGTATGTATTACATGCGCCAAAAGCAAAACATCAAAACGTGTATGCTCCAGGGTATTCTCTATAATCTTCACATACTCTTCGACATAGTGCTCTGTATCTGGCGTATATTGAAAATTTGCTCCCGATGGCACAATCGTAATGTATTCTCTATTACCTATGTACTTATTCAGCGTATCTTGGACAATTTGCCTGTTGTTTTGGTATGGAATGTCTAATGCGGCCAAATCTCTTGCCTCAAAAAGATTTTCAAAATCAAAATTATTTTTTATGTATAGATAACAGTCGTGATCTCTTGCATAAATGAAACAATCTTTCATCGCCCATTTTACCAGACGTATCGCATAGCCATGAAAGGGTCCCATTGTCTGCCCAGGGGCCAGCACTATATTTCTTTTTGCAATAAAATGAAGCTTAAGCATATTGGATATAAATACCTGTCTGGAGTAATATTGCGAAATACAATCTCCCCCAAGCAAAACACAGGCATCATAGTTTTTGATATTATAATAAATTTCATATGGTATAAATACCGCTTTTTGAAGCTTACCGAATACTCCTCTTCTTTTTCTATTAAACAAATTCTCTCTATACACTTTTATCCCGGCCGGCAGACTCTTTCTTACGAGTTCCAATTCATAATCATCAAGAACATCCACATAGAATTCCGGTAAATCTCTATACTTATTTTCTAATATATTAGTAAAATATGTAATAAAGCTGGCCGCCATCATCATATTGCCATAATTCTTGGGATGTACAAAGAACAGTTTGATTTTCACACGATATCTCCTAACTTCATTATTTTACTAGTCGAACCTTCTTACTTGTTTGCCTTGCTCGTATTCACAAATCGATTCTCTGCTCCATCTTATATCACTCTTCAATACTTTTGCCGGATTTCCAGCCACCAAAGAGTGCGCCGGAACATCTTTTCTAATTAAGGTCATAGCACTAATAAGGCTTCCTTCTCCAATTCTAACGCCTTTCAAAACTGCAATCTTATTTGTAAGCCACACCTTATCACCAATTATAACATCTTGGCTAAAATTAACCGGTCTATCGTTTTCATCTCGTACCTGATGAAAATCGCTGTCATATATCGTAACTTCACGGCCAATCATCACATCTTCGCCAAATTGAATATGCTTTGCTACTACAACAATTGAACCCGCATTAATTGAAAAAAAACCGGTCTCAAACAAAGCGTTCTCATGTACGTCAACAAACGACTCTACAAACAGCAAAACATCACCATGTGATATCCATTTTCCACCCTTTCTAATTCTTACTCGTGCCTCAGCTGCCGATCCCCGCAAACGATTAATCCCAAAGTGAAGTGTTTTTTCAATATGCCATTCTCCGCCCCTTTCAATTTCAAGAACCGCATGCTTATATGGTATGATATATGCCCCTGTATTTCTAATCACACCTTTTGTCAAATAATTATACTTAATAAACTTCCACATACTGACGCGACAAAATTTCCTGATTTTTTCTATGATTTTTTTCATATACTAGTTTCCCCAATTGGCCTCCATACGGTGATTTAAGGTTCCTCTATTGTTTTCATCCGTCTGCTCACATTGCTATTAGAAATAGCAATTAATGCAGCTGCATATACAACCGTCAACGATTCAAAGATCACATGACCAGAAAAGACCGAATGAAAAACTATTATAGCTAAACCAATTATGAGCATCCAATTGCCCAAGCTCCTGTTTCTTTTGTAATTAAAAAACGCATTTACAATTGCCCTGAAATATATAAAAATCCACATTACTAAAGGCACTAATCCCACATAATAGTAGAGTCCATATAAATCCATTTCAAGTGAGTTTCCGCGATTGTTATATTTTATACAATTTATAACATTTGAAAATCCATAGCCGATCACTTTCCCCCAGGTTTCAAACACCTCTCCCCTTAACGAATTCACAACTGATCTCACTTGTAGATTTCTATTGGAAAGTAAAAAAGTAAAAAGATTCTTATACCCATACGCATCATACAATGCGATTTGGTTTTTCACATAATCAACAACAAAGAATATTCCGATCAAACAGACAATTGGGAAGAACACCACTACAATTGCCATAAAGAACTTGTTGGCATGCTCATTTTTTTCATGTATAAGCCAATATAGTGAAATCCAGACGGTGTATCCAACTAGACCAATCAGCGCAGCCTTGTTGCCAGTAAGAACAAGTGCTATTATTGTGAAAAAAATCCAAACTTTGCGCCGTCTCACAGTTTTATCAATTAATATCAGGCAAAATGATACCAAGAGCGTAGCAGTCAAATAATTACCAAAGCGAAACCACCCCACATATCCTGTTCGATAGCTATTTGTTTCCCATGCTCTAAATCCCAGTCCAAAAGGACTAATACATAGACTAAATACAATTACAAAAGTTGAATATATTATTGCATTTATAAATTTGTTTTTATCTATTAATTTTGTCCGAATTAAGCTCAGGAATATTGCTGGAAGAGATGTTGCATAAATGAGTTTTATCAAAAATACTATTTCGTCAAATGATACCCTGGATATTCCAACAGCAACCTGCAGCATCCAAATCAATGTATCGCACACCACTATCAGAAAAACATTTGAGAAGCTTTTCTTGTCATTAGCAATCATAATCCAAAAACTTACAAACATGACCATTCTACATAGCTGATTAATTGGCAGATCAATGTTCATTCGATATAATAATCCATATATAATTTCAAAAAAAGGATTCAAAAATATCATCAAATATATGAATCTTTCTTTATTTATCACTATTTTCATAAGCATTCCTTAATCTGTATCAGAAGATGGCTATATCGTCTCCAGCATCTTGCTTTCAATAGAATTCCAGTCATTTTCATGCAAAATTTGTTTTTCTAGCAGGCAACCTTTTATCTTAATTCTGCCACTGGTAAAATCATTATACGCCCGTTCCATCGATTTACTTAAAGCAACTATATGATCTTCCTTTCCGGCATAAGAATATCCATATACCTTGCTTTCATCAAAATCAAAAAGCATCTCTATCCTTGTCCCAATAACAGTCGTTCCATTAGAAAAGGCATTGATCATTATTCCTGAATTAATACTTGTTTTATCATATGGCAGAACAACTGCATGCGCCATCTGCATTATTGCCGACATATCTTTATCCGTCACATAACCAAAATCGCATATAATGTTCTCATCCTTAACCATGTCAAGAATAACCTGCTTATAATGCTCATCACATTTGCCAGCAAGCAACAATTTTCCGCAAACCTTTGACATATAAAAAGCTTTGATTATAACATCGACATTCTTATACCTATCCATCTTTCCAACAAAGCAAAACAGCAGCTCACTATCCTTGATGGAGTATTTACTTCGATACAACGCAAGATCGCACTTATATTTTGTATACCTCCCGTGCGGAATCAAAACCATTTTATCGTGCAAGCCTTTTACTTTGAATGCACTTTGCAAATATGATTCTGTATGTTTGCAAAGCTCAACTATAACGTCTGCTATATTTAACACTCTATTCATAAACGGTTTTGCCGCAAACCGAAAAACACTAGAGTCCATGTCAATAGAATGCGGGGTTTTGTTGTGTACTACGTACACAATCTTTATTTTTCTGCATTTAGCCCAAATAAGAACCGCATACTTTAACATATATTGGAAGTTTTGAGCCACAACACTTGGTTTCCCTATTATGTTTTCATACCAATTCAAATACATACAATCTACAGCACGATCAAACGGATGCTTTATAAACCATTCCAAAGACTTTACTTCATACTTCTTTTCCAGAATCGCATACATTTTCTTTGTATATTCGTTATTTGTTCTATGAACATAAATATCAGGATGGAAAATCAATATTCGTTTTTTATCCATAGTTTGCCTTTCCATATTTATATTTTTGTTCTTTAATTTTTCATTTTTATTGTATGAATTGCTCGATGCTGTCAATGATATTTTTTGTCTGGCTCTTATATGCAGTATATTCTGACAACCTGACGGTGTTAATTGCACTTTCCAGATCATCCACAGTTTCGCACCCGCAAATGAAATTTAATTCTTGAAACTGCTTCACAATTTGACGCTGGTGATCATCTACATGTTCACCATACTTGGCCAGTCGTGGAAGCGCGATAACCTTTTTCCCCTTTTTGACCGCTCCAATGATGGCACCTGTACCTCCATGGGTTATGACTATATCCGCTTTCTGCTCCATTTCAACAAATTCATCATGATCCAGAAATCGTTTATACGGATAGTGTTTTGGTTCGTAATCACTGTGTCCAATTTGAGCAAATACTGGTTCTGTTATCAATTCTGCCTGCAGCAGTCGATCAACTTCCTGCAGCAATCGATTAAATTGAAATTTCTGAGAACCCAATGTGACAAAAATCATGTTGTCCTCCGTTTCAATAGATTCCACCAACATAAATAGCATTGGGGTAAATATTAAGCATAGATTCCCACTGTACATAAAATTGATCAGAGATTTTATACAAAAGACGACCTGTCTTTGTGGGCGAAGTGACTTTTGCGAACGACTCTATGTAGATCAATTTTCCACCAGCCAATTTTGCCAACAGACACATAGGAATCACCGCAAGAACGCCTGTGCAGATTACCACATCCGGACACTCTTTAATAAATATTCTTATTGAATTAAGCGCATTAATAATCATTCTGAATATACAGAATTTTTCTTTTCGATTAACTTGCATAAGATAATACGTTTTTCTTGCAGCAGCATCCGTCTTGTATCTTGTTTTTTCAGTTAAAACAAAGCAATCATATTTTTCCATCAGTGGTTTGAGCATCATAAGCTGCTCATAATGACCACCTGATGATGCTGCAAAGCAAATTTTATGATTTTTTTGACTTTTTCTCATAGCCCTTCAATCTCTCTTAAAAATATCCCGCGTATAAACCTTATCTCTTACATCATCCAAGCATCCATCATACCGATTAGCAATGATCGCCTGGCTTTGCGCCTTGAATTCATCTATGTCATTGAGTACAATACTTCCAAAAAAAGTGCTGCCATCCTCCAATCTCGGCTCATAGATAATGACAGTTGCGCCCTTTGCCTTAATTCGCTTCATGACGCCTTGGATGCTGCTTTGACGGAAGTTGTCCGAGTTACTTTTCATTGCCAGTCTATACACGCCAATGACGCATTTCTTTTCTTCATCAGCTCTATAATTCCCATGATCGTAATAATCATAATATCCAGCCAATTTTAGAACACGATCTGCAATGAAATCCTTGCGTGTTCTGTTGCTTTCAACAATCGCCTTGATCAGGTTCTCCGGTACGTCCTGATAGTTTGCCAGCAACTGTTTCGTATCCTTTGGTAAGCAATATCCTCCATAGCCAAAGCTCGGATTATTATAGAAATCTCCAATACGCGGATCCAGACAGATGCCTTTGATAATCTGCTGTGTGTTAAGTCCTTTCATTTCCGCATAAGTATCCAGCTCGTTAAAATATGCTACGCGAAGCGCCAAATATGTGTTCGCAAACAGTTTCACCGCCTCGGCTTCTGTAAACCCCATAAACAAAGTATCAATGTTCTCCTTAATTGCGCCTTCCCACAGAAGTTTAGCAAAAGTATGCGCGGCATCAACCAACCGTTCATCTTCCGTATCTGTACCCACGATGATCCTCGACGGAAATAAATTATCATACAATGCTTTAGACTCTCTTAAAAACTCAGGGCTGAAAAGGATATTCTTACTTCCTGTCTTTTCCCGGATGCTCTTTGTATATCCAACCGGAATGGTACTCTTTATGACTATAATGACATTGGGATTATGTTTCATAACCAGATCAATGACATTCTCTACAGCACTCGTATCAAAATGCTGTGTTGCCGAGTCATAGTTAGTCGGAGCTGCAATTACAACAAAATCCGCAGCACTGTACGCCATCTTCGCATCAAGTGTTGCAGTCAGCTCCAGCTCTTTCTCTGCAAAGTATTTTTCAATGTACTCATCCTGAATAGGTGACTTCCGCTGATTAATCATGTCAACCCTGGAAGCGATTATGTCTACCGCGTAAACTTTATGATGCTGCGCCAGAAGCGTGGCAATCGAAAGCCCTACATATCCCGTACCGGCAACAGCAATCGTATATTTCTTATCCATAACACACATCCTCATTTCTTGCGGCAAATTTACATCGCCCCATTCTTCCTCAGCACAGCCTTCACCGTCTGCACCAGAATCCTGAGATCCATTCCCATGCTCCACCGGCTGATATACTCCACATCCAGCTTCACCACCTCCTCAAAATCCGTGATGTTGCTGCGGCCGCTGACCTGCCAGAGTCCCGTGATGCCGGGCTTTGCAGACAGCCGCGCCCTGTGGTGGAGCTCATACCGCTCCCATTCCTCCACCGTGGGCGGCCTGGTTCCCACCAGGCTCATATCCCCCTTCAGCACATTGAAAAATTGTGGAAACTCGTCCAAGCTCCAGTCCCGGATAAAGTTGCCCACTCCCTTTTTGGTGGTGCCGTCCGCAAGCTTTTTGCTGCCTATAATCCTGGGGTCCCAGTCCAGCTTAAACATATAGCCATCCTTTATCCTGTTCTGGGAAAGAAGCTCTTTTTTGCGTTCCTCCGCATCCACGTACATACTGCGGAATTTGTACATTTTAAAGCGTTTCCCATTCTTTCCCACTCTTTCCTGTACGAAAAATAAAGGGCCAGGAGACTGTATCAAAATAATAGGTGCCAGAATCAAGCTTAAGATAATGGTGGCAAGAGACCCCGCCAGGCCTCCCAGGATATCCAGCAGGCGTTTGAAAAGCATCTGCCTGTCGCTGGCATAGTTGATGCTGGTGGTGAGCACAGTGTAATTTCCCAGCCGCTCCACAAGCTGTTTTCTCCCTGACAGCCCGCCTGCCTGCAGCAGGCGGATATGTACCACCGCTCCCATCTGGGTAAACTGCTCTACCAGCTCCTGGGGCGTTTCCATCTCCTCGGGCAGATCAATAAAGACCTCGTCCACCCATTCCCGGCAGGCATAGCCCACCACCGTTTCCTTGTCCGCCACCACAGGTACTCCCGCAATCTGCTCTCCTCTTTTGTCCATGTCCAGCAACGCCACACCTGTAACGCGAAAGTCCTTATAATTGTGATTTTCTATATTCAGGATGACGGACTGCGCCCGTTCTGCCGTTGTAAGGATCAGCAGCGAGCAGCGTCCCATCTCCTTCATTTTCTTTTTCAGATGATTTTTCCAGAGAATGCGGGTGGTATACCCGAGCACCACATAAATTGCTCCCGTCAGATACATTACCGCACGGGAATAGCTGGCCCCGCCCTGTATCATAAAAAGGTAGAAAGCAAGACCCAGCTCCAGCAGACACATCTGCTTTAAGGTCGCGGTAAATTCGCTGTAATAGCCTCTTTTGAGGACATTTTTAAAGGTTTCAAAAAAGATCATGATAAGGATGACAAAAAGCGTCATCACTACCGCCATGCTGCGGTATTCGGGCTCCGCATAGGGACTTCCCAGGCCATGCCTTATAATGTACGCCAGAAAAAACGAAACCTGAAGGCACACCAGATCCAACATCATAAAGTCCAGGTGTTTTGTCCAGCTTTGTGAACTCCTTTTATACATAAATAATTCCCCACCTCGGTCGTATACTGTTTTTCTTCTTCGGTATTTCGTTTTTTTCTTTACATCCAATACCCCCCCCGAAGAAGGGAGAGGGTATTGGACAACCACATGCTGAGTCACATATTTTCACGGAACTATCCGCGATGAATCAGTCATGATTCACCAGATTTTGTATTACTGATTTTTTCTGACTTTTACTGCGCAGAAGCTTGCGCCTGCCAGGCAGATCACTGCCATGATGCCCGCTGCAGGAAGCATCTCTCCGGTCTTGGGAGACACGGCTGCCTCTGCGGGAGCTGCTGCCGTATCATTGGAGCTGTCGCTGCCGGAGTCATTGCTTCCGGAATCATTGCTTCCACCGTTGTCGTTAGAAGCTTCCAATTCAACCTCTACCACAACAACAGGTGAGAAGGAAGTAAAGGTTGCAGACACGCTGCCATCCGCTATGGTGGCTGCAAGCTGCTCCCATGTGCCGTCAGCTTTCTGATGGAATACCACGTAGCTGCCGCCTGCCCTTACGCCAGGCACTGCAAAGGTAACGGTAACGCCCTGTGCAAGCTGATCAGCTGTCACACTGGGCACAGACACATCGAGAGCCGCAAGAATACTCTTGGACGCAGCATTTTCAATGGTTGCACTGGCCACAAATGTTTGAGCCGTCGTATACTGTTCCCCGGTAAGCGCAGCCTTCTGTACTTCCAAAACTGTGCCGTCAGAAGCGACAGCGCCAACAGTCCCTACTACTGCAAATGCAGCAGTTGCCTGCTCTTCCTCCGTGGTAACGCTTTCAGCCGCGCTTACGGTCATGCCGAACACAAGAGTCATGGCCATGGCAAAGGCCATGATCTTCATAAATTTTTTCATTGGATTCATCCTCCTTTCCTCATAATCATGTGGTTATATCAAGCCTTACGGCAGGATACCTTTTTGTAGAATTTGGCATGTCTCCGCTTGTGGAGACGCTGCACTCTCAGGAAGCGGTCTCTGCCTCCTCATAAAACACCTCCAGAATCAGCTCGTATAAGGCCTCCTGATCCGGATAAAATTCCTCAAACTCCTTCCCCTGTACCGTATCACCCTCAAGGAAGTAAAAGCTGCTGTCATCAAAGCTGTAATCAAGAGCCTGAGAGGCAAGATAGCTCACCTCATCCACGGTAATATCCGTGACCATATATTTACTCACCGAAGCATACAGCTTTACCGGCAGGGAAAGATCGGACTTCATGGCTTCCATAGCCGCTGCGGCGTAAGCCGTCAGGTATTGCTTCTGCCGTTTCAGGCGCATTCCTGCGCTGTTAAAGCTGGTGATGTCTCTGTTGTGAAGATAAGCGTATGCCTGTTCTCCGTTTAAATGGACGGTATCTCCCTCTTTCATATCCGTGCCGGGCACATCCTCCAGAGCCGTCACCTCCACGCCTCCCACGGCGTCATTAATCAAAGGGATGGCTCCCATATTCAATGAAAAATACCCATGTATGGGAAGTCCGTAAAACAGCTTTTCCACAGCGTCTCTGGTTCTCTCGCAGCTTAATTCTGCCCCGTCCCCATAACCGTGCTGCAGCGTCAGCTGGGCCTGCACCGTTCCCATGTAGGTGCCCGCATCATTGTAGACCTCTATATCCGTCATAGTGTCCCGGTTGATGCCGATCACAGATATCTCCTTTTTATGGGAATCCAAAACCAGCAGGAACATAGCGTCGGACTGTCCTCCCTGAATGCCCTCCTGGCGCCTTTCCACCTCTCCCTGGTCATCGATCCCAAGGAAAAGAAATGTCAAAATGTCCTCATTGTAACGATAGTGCACGCCCTGATAGCGCACATCCCCCTCCTGCCACTCCTCTGCTTCTTCTGTCTGTGTGGAGATCCGGGACGCATCCTCTGCGTCTGTCATCATGGCTTGATCTAACAGCGGCGTTCTTCCATCGCTTCTCTGATACAGACGATTTCTTCCGGATATCTGCAGTGCCAGAAAAGCCACAGTGCCCACTGCCACTAAAATAATCACAGCGATGACAAGCTTGATCAAAATCCGATATGCTCTTTCGCTAATCCTCATTTAAAAGCACCCCCTGCACCAGATACCGGTTCTCGGGCTTACTTGCAATACAGGTGGACAAAGTCAGTATTCTGCTTTCTCCCGTGACCGAAACCTCCTCCGAAACATTGCGGTTCATGGTTCTATACTCCATGGCCTCCTTAAGGTAGCGGGAAAAACCTTCCTCCGTTTCCGTGTCATAGCCCTTTAACAGATGTACATCGCTGAATTCATAAGCGGCAAATACCCGGTATACCAGCGTGTCCTCTTCCGTATAGATAAATAGATAGGGATGCTCCTCAAAGTACTGACTGTCCTCATAATTGTGCAGACCTGCAAACATGGAGCCATCCTTCATGTTGTGGCCGTAGAGAACCGTGTTATGATCATCAAAGGCCTTGCTGTTATAGTTTTCCGTGTAGATACAGCCCGGATATCCTCTTGTGCCGTCCAGATTATAATTCAAATAGTAGGTATTATCCTCCGCATTCTGCAGCACGGGATAGTCGATCTTCGTGTCCGGTATGTAAATCCAGGCATAAATATCGGGATTGGTTTCCTCCTTCAGGGCTGCAAAATCAATATCCTTTTGAGGAATTTCAATGCCAAGCTCCTGCTCTAAAAGCCGCAGCTTTTCCTCACGGCTTAATTCCGTCTCCGGCTCTTTCTCATCCTCTTCCTGTATGGATTCCTCCTCCGGCTCCTCCCCTGAAGCAGTCTGCCGGGAAAGCTCCTCAAATCTGCGCTCCGCCTGATTTCTCACATGGAAATTCCAGCCAATAACTGCCAGAGCAGCCCCAGCGCCCACAAGGCACAGAACCAGCAGCAGCTTCCATATTTTGTTGTTTTTCTGCGGCTTTTCTTCCATGTCCATCCCCCTTTAAAACATTTTCCCGGATGAGAACTGCGTAATTTCTTTTATTCTCCGTAATTTCCGTAGTTTCCATAGTACTTTCCGTAATACTTGCCATAGTATTTGCCATAATACTTGCCATAATAGCCCTTGCCGGTCATATCCACCTTATTCAGCACACAGCCTAAAATGCGGCAGCCGGCCACCTCCAGCTGTTCCTTAATTTTTCTGGCGAAACGGTAGCTGATTTCACCGCTGGCAATCACAATCACGGCTCCGTCACAGCATTTGGATACCACAGCGGTGTCGATCACGCTTCCCAGGGGCGGCGTATCTATAATCACCATGTCGTATTCCTTCCTCGCATTTTCTATCATTGTCTGAAACCGCTTGTTGCCCAGAAGCTCACTGGGATTGGGCGGCACCGGACCGGAAAATACCATGTACAGATTTTTTATGTCAGTGGCGCACAGCGCCTCCTCAAAGTCCGCTTTTCCAACCAGATAATTGGCCAGTCCCAGCCGTACCTTTCCCTTTTTGTGTCTCTGGCGCATCACGGACTTTCTCAGATCCGCGTCCAGAAGCAGAACCCGCTTTCCCATCTGGGCATAGGATTTTGCCAGTTCAAAGGATATATTGCTCTTTCCCTCGTTAGGTGTGCAGCTTGTAATGCAGATAACCTTCACATTATCGCCGGAGAATTCAATATTGGTGCGCAGTGTCTTAAATGCCTCTCTGCTGCGGAAATCCAATTCCTCATCCTTCAATTCTATGATCTGCATTTATTGTGCCTCCTTTGCTTTATCCCTCTGTTGGTCCAGCTCCTCCACCTGGAGCCTTTCTTCCCTGGCCTGGGTCTGTTCCTCCTTGACAGACGGCCTTCCCCCTCCATGGTTTAGCTGTTCCCTCCGCTCCCCTCTCTCCAGGGGGCTATGCCCTTTTCTTCCCCGCCGCCTCTCGGTATCCTCTATCACCGGAATCATGGCCAGCGTACTGAGCTCCAGGTATTTTTCGATATCGTCAGAGGTCTTTACCGTATCATCCATCAAGAACCGCAAAACCACAACCATGGCGCACAGAAACGCGCCTAAAAGAAAGCCTGCTCCTGTCCATTTCAAAACGCTGGGGCTTGAAGGAGTTTCCGGCAGATATGCGGTCTCCACCAGATTCACCGCCTCCAGGTCCATCACATCCTTGATATATTCGGAAGCCACTTCACAGATTTCCGTGGCCAGAAGCTGGGCCATAGCCGGGTCCTCATCCGTCACCGTAATGGCAATAATACGGGTATCTGTCAAGGCTTCCACATCCACTCTCTGGGAAAAGGAATCGTATCCCTCCTCCAAAGAGCAGGTTTCCATCACCTGCTCCAGCACGTTCCGGCTCTTGATTAACTGGGTGTAATCCTTAGTCAGCTGTGTGCCCGTCTGCAGGTCGCTGTAGGTGAGGTTCCCCTCTGTTTTATTGATCACATACACCTTTGTGGTAGATTCGTATTGAGGGGTGAGGACAAAACGGCTGATAGAAAAGCCCAATACGCCCGCAAGGGTTCCGCACAGCAAGATTAGCCAAAGCCAGTGCAGCAAGAGCCCGAAAAGCTCCTGCAAATCTATTTCCACAACATCTTCGTTTTGTGTACCCTGCATTTTTCTTCTCCTAATGTTTTTTATTGAAACAGCTCCCTGGCGGCATTCTCAAACAAAAGCTCCTGAGCGTACTCCCGGGAACACTTTTTATACAAAAGCTCTGCGCACCGCCTCATGGCCGGTCGTCTGGTTTTTGTGTTATGGGCGTCCGTGCCCAGATAATCCACCAGCTCTCTTTTTAAAAGCTTCCAGACAAAATGCCTGGCTCCCAGACCGTTTTCCCCTGTAATGCTCCCGGTATTTACCTGAATGCGGCATCCCATATCCCGAAGCTGCGCTGCCCTTGTGGCATCCTTTACCAGACACTGATATCTCTCCACATGGGCTGCCACCGGGCAATATCCCATGCCCAAAAGCTCCTCCATGGCATTTCGAATGTACAGATACTCCTCAAAGGGGGAAAACTCCACCAGCAGAAAATCTGTATCATTCAAGGTACCGAGCTCTTGTCTCATCAGCTTTTCTTCCAATCCGGCGCGGTAAAAAATTTCCGTGCCAAGATGCAGCCGGATGCCAATGCCTTCCTGCTGCGCCTCCTCCCTGAGCATTTTAAGCCTGTCCAAAAGCTCTTTTTTGTCTGCACGATAGCGTCCCTGCTTATAGTGGGGCGTAGCTATCATGCAAGAGACGCCCTCCGCCTCAGCTATGCGAAGCATTTCCAAAGATTCCTCCATGCTCCGTGAGCCGTCGTCAACTCCAGGCAGAATATGGGAATGAATGTCAATAAAACCCATTCTCTGTCTCTTCCATTTCTGTATAATTTTTATAGTCTCGTAAAAGACTATATTTGTCTTTGTTATTATAGTCATTTTCGTGACCATAGTCAAGTACTAGAAGTAAAAATAAAATGGAGATATATCTAATAAGTAAAAGGGGATTTTCAGATGATCTGTAGGACTATTTTTAGCACAAAAAGAAGGCAGGCAGCATTTTGATTGATTATTCACCTTTTTGGGAAACCTTAAAAAAATCCAACGAAACGACCTACACGCTGATAATGAATCACCACATTTCCAGTTCAATCATTGATAAGCTGCGTAAAAATAAGCCTATGAACACTACAACCTTAAATGATCTCTGCCGGATTCTGCAGTGCAATCTTCAGGATATCGCCCAGTACATTCCGTCCGAAGAAGATCAGATTCTATAAAAAAAAGCAACCGCCCCTCCCAGAGGACTGCGGTTACTTTTTATGGTCTGCTATATCGTATGTAATTTTATTCCTTTTACTCTGCAGGCGGTTCAATTCCTCTGGACGGAATCTGCTCCACCTCCAGACCTTTCTCCTTTCGGAAGCTATTCACGGCCGTAAATACCTGATTTACTATATCCACGCATTCCGCGCACTCTTCCTTTGTTACCACCACAAAATCATCTCCAGGATACCTGGCATCAAAATAGTAATCCGTCAGCATAGCAAGATCCTTTGCCTTCAATCCTAGATCAATGCCGCAATTCTTGATTTCCTGATTAATTTTTCTCAGATTATGAGAATTTAATACTGTTTTGTCTACACTACAAAGCTCCGCCACTGATTTCAGCAGCTTCTCCACAATCTGCTGGGAATCCGATGCCATCTTATTGTAAAAAGGCAGATGCAAAACAGCCTGCAGATATTCTAAATCATTGCATGCGATGGAATAATAGTCATTTCTAATTTTCAATCTTTTTCCCTCTCAATTCAACGTAATCTCTTCTGAGGTTCGTCATAAACAGTGAGCTTTCTGTTTCAAAGCGTTCCTTTGTGACAAAAATCAGATCCACCCCAAGCTCCTCTGCATCATTATAAAGCCAGCCCTTGACAGCTCTGTCCGGCAGTTTGTCCACCACAATGCACATATCTACATCGCTTCTTAAAGTAAACTCCCTTCTGGCATAGCTGCCAAAAATACCTACACTTTCGTATGCAATGCCGGATTCCTCAATTTTTTCCAGCATCGCACCACATACTCCATCAAATTTTTTCTGCAGTTGTTCAGAAACCCAAATAGCCATGTCCGCCCCTTTCTTACAATTCGTAGGGCGTCACCTGGTACACGTAATAATTGAGCCAGTTGCTGTACAGGTTGTTGCTGTGGGACCGCCACTGGAGCAGCGGCCTCTCCTTAGGATCGTCGCCCGGATAATAATGATAAGGGATTTGAATGGGCAGTCCCTTATTCAGGTCCCGGTAATACTCGTTGTGCAGCGTGTAACGGTCATACTCCGGATGACCGTTTACAAAAATCTTTCTGCCCTCCTGAGCAATAGCCAAAAACACCCCCGCCTGGTCCGACTCCGCAAGCACCGTCAGTTCCTTACAGGCGTGAATAGCCTCAGAGGGCGTCTCCGTATGGCGGCTGTGGGGCGCCAGAAAAATATCGTCAAAGCCTCTCACCAGGGGGACTTTTCTGTTTGCCACCTTATGCTCATAGACCCCAAACAGCTTTCTGGGCAGCTTCCTTTTATTAATTCCGTAATAGTGGTAAAAGCCCGCCTGAGCCGCCCAGCAGATATGAAGGGTAGAGGTTACATGGGTCTGGGCCCAATCCATAATTTCACAGATTTCCTCCCAGTAATCCACCTCCTCAAAGGAAATATCCTCCACCGGCGCCCCCGTGATAATCATTCCGTCAAATTTTAAGTGACGAACCTCATCCAGGGTGGTATAAAATTTATTCAAATGGCTTGCAGACGTGTTGCGGGACACATGGCTTTTCACATTCATAAAGGTCACGTCCACCTGCAAGGGCGTGTTGGACAAAAGTCTAAGGAGCTGAAGCTCCGTGTCCTGTTTTACGGGCATAATATTTAAAATGATGACCTGCAGCGGGCGGATATCCTGATGAATGGCTCTGAATTCATCCATCACAAAAATATTTTCATTCTCAAGAATCTCCTTTGCAGGCAGATCACTTTGTGTTTTAATGGGCATAATTTATTCCTCAGCTTTCTTGCAAATATTTTTCCATAAATTCCTCTTCTGTTATAATGGGAATCCCCAGCTCCTTTGCCTTCTTATTTTTGGACGAGGCAGAAGAAATATCATTGTTGATCAGACAGACCGTTTTTCCGGTAACGCTTCCCGTCACCTTGCCGCCCCTTTCCTCGATAAGCTCCTTGAGCTGGTTTCTGCTCTCAAAATGCTGCAGGGAGCCTGTGACCACAAAGCTCATATTCTCCAGGGTACGTTCCCCGGAAGTCTCCGGCTTTTCTATCCGCAGCTCCTTGAGCAGATTCTCTATTTTCTGGAGGTTGTCCCCATCCCTCATATAATCCACAAATGCCGACGCGATCACTTCACCCACGCCCTCTATGGCGCTTAAGGTCTCCACATCGGCGTTCTGCATTCGTTCCAGCTGATAATCAAAATGCCGGCACAGCATCTTTGCATTCGCCACACCGATATTCGCGATTCCCAGTCCGTAGATGACTCTGGGCAGCGTAGTATTTCTGGCCTTTTCGATACTGTCCAGGAGATTTTGGCAGGATTTTTCTCCAAAGCCCTCCATCTGGGTAATTTCCTCTCTATGTCTGTCCAGATGAAAAAGGTCAGCATATTCGCGGATAAATCCCCGGTCGATGAATTTTTCCAGGGTAGCCTCGGACATACCGTCAATGTTCATGGCGTCTCTGCTCACAAAAAGGGTAAACGCCTTGATGCGCTTGGCTGCACATTTTTCATTGGTACAATACAAAGACTGCACCTCATTTATCTGTCTGATCTGGGTCCTGCCCCCGCACACAGGACAGGTCTTTGGTATCTCCACGGTATCGCTGCAGGTTAAATTCTCAGCGATCTGGGGAATGATCATATTTGCCTTGTAAACCGTAATCCGGTCTCCGATTCCAAGCTTCAGGCCCTTCAGAATACTGATATTGTGAACCGAGGCCCGGCTCACCGTAGTTCCCTCCAGTTCCACCGGCTCAAAGACAGCCACAGGATTGATCAGCCCCGTCCTGCTTGGACTCCACTGAATTTCTATCAGACTGGTTTCCCGAAGCTCATCCGCCCATTTAAAAGCAATGGAATCCCGGGGGAATTTTGCAGTGCTCCCCAGGGACTGCCCATAGGCAATATCCTCATACGTCAGCACCAGGCCGTCCGAAGGAATGTCATAAGTCTCCACCTTTCGTTCAAATTCTTCAATGGTCTGCAGAATGGTTTCCTCCGTGACCAGACAATGCTCCACCACATCAAAGCCCTGCTCCTGTAAAAAAGCAAACTGGGCTTCCTTGGAATTATGAAAATCCTCCCCCTGGGCCTTCACAAGGGTGAAGGCATAAAACTGTACATTTCTCTTTGCCGTAATCTCATTGTTCAGCTGGCGCACTGAGCCGCTGCAGAGATTTCTTGGATTTTTGTATCTTGCGTCCGCGTCTTCGATCTCGCTGTTCATTTTTTCAAAATCCGAATAACTGATAACAGCCTCTCCTCTTAAAATCAATTCCCCTTGAAAGGAAATATGAAGAGGCAGATTTTTGAAGGTTCTGGCATTATTCGTGACAACCTCCCCTATCTCTCCATTTCCTCTGGTGACCGCTTTTGCAAGTTTCCCTTCACGATATGTCAATACTACAGTCAATCCGTCCAGCTTCCAGCTCAAAATTGCAGGATTTCCCTCCAGCCAGTCACGCAGCTCCTCCCGGCTTTTGGTTTTTCCCAGAGAAAGCATAGGCGTCTCGTGCCGCTCCTTGGGGAGCGCCTCCACCGCCTCATATCCCACATTCACTGTAGGACTGTTGGCCAGAACCACTCCCGTCTCTTCTTCCAGCGCTGTCAGCTCATCATATAATTTATCATATTCAAAATTGCTCATGATCTCCCGGTCCTGAGCATAATAAGCCTTCGACGCCTTATTTAACGTCTCCACCAGATATTTGATTCGTTCCACCTTAGATGTCTGCATTTTCTATTCTCTCTTTTTTCTGATTTCTCATTTCTGACTTCTGCTTTCTCGTCTCTGACTTCCCATTTCCGACTTCTCAAGCCTTCCCTGACAGACCGGCCCGGGCATAGAGTTCCTCCCTCTCCTTTCCCATGACCTCCCTATACTGCCCGGGAAGCAGCCCGTCCAGCGAAACATTCATAACACGGATGCGCTTCAGGCTTCTCACCTGATAGCCGCAGGCCTTACACATTCGCCTTATCTGTCTGTTGACTCCCTGGGTCAGTGTCAAGTGAAAGGTATATTTTCC
Organism: Candidatus Acetatifactor stercoripullorum; assembly: GCF_944382095.1. Lineage (NCBI taxonomy): Bacteria > Bacillati > Bacillota > Clostridia > Lachnospirales > Lachnospiraceae > Acetatifactor > Candidatus Acetatifactor stercoripullorum. Next base: position 12,265 of record NZ_CALWMU010000031.1, on the reverse strand, counting down.
ACTCTGCTCTGCCCTGCATTTTCTGGTGGTAATCCCCAGCTCCTTCAGATAAATGCCGCCGGACATTTTGTCTAAAAATTCCAGTGTTATCTCCTTGTCTACCTTAACCACATATTCCTTTTCATGCTGGTTTGCTCCCCGCATTATGGCGTCAATCAAATCTCCATCATTGGTTAAAAGCAAAAGCCCTTCCGAATCCTTATCCAGCCTTCCGGCGTAGGTCACCCGCACCGGATAGGAAATTACATCCGTTATCTTTTTTTCCGCATGGACATCCCGCTCTGTACAAGTCACGCCTGTTGGCTTATAAAAAGCCAGCACCGTTTTCTGATTCTGCTTTTGCACAATTTTCTGATCTACCCTGACCTCATCCCCATGGCATACCAGCTGTCCCTTGCAGGCTCTTAGGCCGTTTATCTGCACTCGCCCTTCCTCAATCAGTCTGTCCGCATCTCTTCTGGAGCATACACCGCATTCCGCCAAATATTTATTCAGTCGAATCTGTTCCATCATAAGGCTCCATTTCCTCTATCCGCCGAACCTTTGGGATGCCGTTTCCCTGTACCAGTCCGGTTTTTGCCAATTTGTCCGCCAGATCATTGTACCGCACATTTGTATGGGCCGCAACCTTTGTAAAGCGCAGCGCCACCTTTCCCCCCCAGAGACGCATAGCCTGAGCATACTTTTTCGTCAGCTCCGTCTTAGCCTTCCACTCTCCCGTCACCCATTTTTCAATGCCCTGGTAGTCATAGCATATCTCCAGCGCGCCAAACCCGTTGGCCATGGCAAACTTTACCGCAAACATAGCTCCCAGCATTTCTCCGGTCACATTGCGCAGCTTAAGAGACTGCTCATTGCTGCCATTTCCATACTCCGTAAAAATTCTGCCGTCCGGCAATAGAAAAACACAGCCAAAGGCATACTTTTTCAAAGCATCATCGTAGCTTCCGTCCACATAGGCCAAAAGCTGCCCCTGCTGCAAAGAAGCTGCAGCAGGGGTGTCTGCCTCCTCCAGATAAGCCTTGGCCTCCGAAAGAGTGGCAAAGCCCTTATAGCAGGCTCCCGGGTAACCCTCCACAGAAGCCCTGCATTCTGTCCAGCTGGTAAATATACCTGTCTTGCTGCCTTTTTTTACAACGTAATACTTCTTGCCAGCCATCGTCCCTCGCTCCATCCATTCCAAATATACCGTGTCAGGAGGCATAATATAAGCTCAATGGCCTCCCTCCCGCTTCTCCGTCTGGTAAAACAAAAAGCTGTTTTTACCGTTTCTCTTTACCTTGTACATAGCGTTATCCGCATAAACAATCAATTCCTTCATGTCCTCCGTATCCTGGGGATAGGAAGCAATGCCAATGCTTCCGCACACCTGAGCCTTTTTGTCCTCCAGCACAAAGGGCTTATGAAACACCTGGCTGCATTGGAACACCAGCTTTTCCACGATCTTACTCTGGCTGCTGCGGATGATGACGATAAATTCATCGCCGGCATAGCGGTACGGCGTGAGCACCTGGGTCTGAATTTCCTTCAGCCGGGCAGCCACCTGACGCAAAGCGTCGTCTCCCGCAGTGTGCCCGTAAGTATCGTTGATGGTCTTAAAATTATCAATGTCCAGCATCATCACCGTGCACGGCCGCTTCTCGTCAATACAATTCTGAAGGTCCTCCTTAAATTTGCTGCGGTTTGGAAGGCCCGTCAGAAAATCATGCTGTGAAGCAGATTCCAAAATACTTCTGGCCTCCTCCAGCTGCTCCATCAGCTTCTTTCTTTTTACCTGCAGATAAAGCATCCACAAAATAACCAAAATAAGCACAGCCGTCAGGATTCCCGCCGGAATCAGGGCTTCTCTGTTACGCTCTGCAAAGGTTTCTTCATGGTTCAAAATAACCGTGTCTTCGGGAAGCACCGACATATCCAGGCCAAATTTTTTCATTACAGCCTCATCCACGCAATAAACATTTGGACTTTCTATAACGCTGCCAGCATCCCCTGCTTCCTGCCCGTTAATAATATCTGTGGCCAGCTGTGCGGCTATCTCACCGGAACGCTCCATGGACACCACATTGCCCCCAAGCAGTCCCTCTCCAATGCCATCGCCCTCAACCATGCGCAGAACAGGAACCTTGGCCCACCGGACCACCATCTCTACGGACTCTGCATTGGAATAAATTTTCCCATCTGCGTCCTCCGTCATCACCACGTAAATGAGAATGGTATCCTCACTTACGCTGTTAATTGCAAGCTGCAGCTCCCAGGTATCCAGCTCGGAGGTGTTGATCTCCGAAAACTCCAGCTCCGGATACTGCTGTGCACATGCAAAAAAACGCCTTCTTTCAGCCTCACCGGTTATGCTGTTATCCAAAATAGCAACCACCTTAAACGCCTTTGGATTGATTTGTAATCCAAACTCAATATTTTTCTCCACAGACAGCTTTTCCAGTATTCCCATCACCAAGGGGTCCTGGGCCATCTCTTCCGCCAGCTCTTCATCATTGACTCCCTCGAAGATCAGCGGTGTATCAGGAAAAAGCTCCTCCTTATGCTCCTTTGCAAACAATAAAGCGGCGTCATCCCCCACAATCACCACATCGTAGGGCTCCACCTGGGATAGACGATATTTCAGGCTTTCGTAAAAATACTCCATGGACGTTTCATCATCCACTCTCTTGGTATCCATAAATTCATAATCCAGTACAATCCCTTCACCCAGACCCTTCTTGATTCCGTCAATCTGTATCTGCACAGTGTCCCACGCATAAGAATAGGAGCTGATAAACAGGACTCTCCCTTCGTCAGCCGCCGATACCCGCATGCCGCTGCATAACAGTACCGCAAGCATGATGATTCCCCATATCCTTTTCATTCCCTTTTTCCCTGTCATGATATCATCTTCCCTGAATATAAGATTTACTCTTTTTTATTTATTATATCACCACATTTTACACGAAATCAAGATATTAGGCAAGGTATTTCAAAAAGCTTCAGTTTATCAATGCGTATCACACCTCCACTATAAATTAGCCTTGCTCTTAATCTCCCCAATCAACTCATGCACCGTCGTACACGGGCACATCTCTGATGGCTTTGTTTTACCTTCTCTAATACACTGCTCTAGCTTCTGCTGTGCTATCTGAATTGCCCTTTCTTCATCACCGAATTTACAGAGCTTTCCGTATATCAGCTCATCAGCTTTTGAATACTTTTGCCCGGTTTTGGTCTCATATACTCGTCCAAAATCTGAGCAGCAAGTCCAAGAATCCTGAATTGCCGGCATGAAACCGAAGTAGGCATACATCCATATTTCAAAGCATGGATTGGACCAGCCCACTCGTATTCCTTTACTCACTGCTTCTGCAATAATCTCGTCAAACCTCTGCACCCGGTCTCTGTCAAATACAATCCACGGAATACGATACTGTGCATCATAAGCTGTAAGTTCCAGACATTTATTAATCATGGTACGCGTCTTTGTCTCCATAACCTTAATAACCAGCTTATTTCTAACATCCTCCGGCAAAGCCAGATGAAGTCCTGTAAAGAAACAACGCTCTGTAGCTTCTGTATCGGTAACAATCAGATAGTAACCTAATTCCGGCAATTTGAATTGTTTTCTCTGCTCTCGCGATTTTCGGTTACCTGTTCTATCCTTTTTCGCCATACTCAATCCTCCTTAAATATATCAATACTCTTTAAGGCAGGGATTGCACCATACTTTCCAATCAGATAATTCTTCTCATAGCTTTCATCCTTACGGATACGGGAACCATCCTCATCCACAAAGTCAGCCAATGAGTACAGCGTGGAAACGCCTCTCTCATCCTTTTCCACAAACCAGATTTCATCACGTCGTAACAACTGATTAGACAACTGCCATGTGTCATGAGTTGTAAATACAAGCTGTGCATGGTTGATGTTGATTTCCGGATTTAAGAAAGTAAGCAAAAAGTTTCTTACAAGCAACGGATGAAGGCGAGCATTTAATTCATCAATAAAGAATACACTTCCCTTTTCCAATACTTCCTGTAATTCCGGATACAATGCAAACATTTTCAATGTTCCGGCAGACTCCATTCCCAAAGGGATTTCTGCCATATCATCCGAATCAATCATTTTATGGAGAGCATTAATTTTGTAGGTATCCTCTTTTGTTTCTCCATCGTGAGGAACCTTTTCAATTCGAAAATCCTTGATATGCTCGTCAAAGGATGCAAAATATTCTACCACTTTCTGCTGAACATCCTTGTTTTCTACAAATCCCTTTGGCAATCTGTGGGACATAAAGAAGTTAGTGAAAGGATCACCAAAATCAGCAAATTCATTTGCCAGGAACCAATCTCTGATTGCCTTACACTTACCGACTTTCAGCTTCGCCCCCAAAGAGATAATGAGTACCTGCCTTTCAAGCGCAACCTGAATATTATCCCTGCTACTCTTAGGAAATCCTGATAAATCCAGGTCTTCATCGGAATTTCCGCGGTAGAATACAGTACTGTACTTTCTGGCAGTCTTTGCCTTAGAGTTGAGCCATTCTTCCGTTACGCCTTCCTTGTTAATGCAGAAACCATAATTATATGTTCTCTCTGACTTATCCCCCGGCAAGGTAAAATACACTTCAAAGCTGGATTCTGCATTGGCAGATGTGGAATCGAACAAAAACGGAGTAGGTCTGAATTCATCAAACTTTTCCTCCTCATCGCCATACTTGAAAGAATCTGCAACATAATCAGACATATATTCAAAAGCATTATATATATTAGACTTTCCGCTTGCGTTTGCTCCATAAATGGCAGCAACCGGCAGAATCTTTTCACTGCCAACAGTCACTACTCTATCCGAAAACTCTGTCATCTTCGCTGCGGACAAGTCCAAAGTAGCCTCATCTCTAAATGACTTGAAATTTTTAAAATTAAATTGAATTAACATGATTGCTGCCTCACCTTCTTTTCTACTTTCTATTATATACAGTTTTTTTATAAAATCAACATTCAAATTCGTTTTTTTCTCACTTTGATGTATTTATTTCCCCGTATGTTGCGGATATGGCTCATGACAATCATGTTCAGCCTGAATCATCTTGTAAAGCAACATATGGAAACGCTTCAAAAAACCGTCCAAAATCAGTAAAAAAAGTCCTGGAAATTCAGCATTTCCAGGACTCTCCATAGAATCAGTCTATCAAATTGTCCGACATCAAATTGTCCAAAGGACAATTCAAAATCCGCGAAACAGACAAGCTTGTCTATTAAACGATTCCCTGTGCAGTCATAGCCTCAGCAACCTTCAAAAAGCCTGCAATGTTAGCGCCTGCCACATAATTTCCTTCCATGCCGTATTTCTTTGCGGCATCATCCAGATTGTGGAAGATGTTTACCATGATGTTCTTTAACTTGCTGTCCACCTCTTCAAAGGTCCAGCTGAGTCTCTCGCTGTTCTGGCTCATCTCCAGGGCAGAGGTAGCAACGCCGCCTGCATTTGCAGCCTTGCCGGGGCAGAACAGTACGCCGTTTGCCTGCAGATACTCTGTAGCCTCCATTGTAGTGGGCATATTTGCGCCCTCAGCCACAGCAAAGCATCCGTTCGCCACAAGCGTCTTTGCATCCTCCAGATCAAGCTCATTCTGGGTTGCGCAGGGAAGGGCAACATCACACTTCACGGTCCATACGCCCTTACCCTCATGGTACTGTGCGCTGGGTCTTGCCGCTGCGTATTCTGTCAGTCTCGCCCTCTTTACTTCCTTTACTTCCTTCAAAAGCTCTACATCGATGCCCTCCGGATCATATACCCATCCGGTGGAATCAGACACGGTAACTACCTTTGCGCCAAGCTGCTGTGCTTTCTGGCAGGCATAGATGGCAACATTGCCGGAGCCGGAGATCGCAACCACCTTGTCCTTGATGTCCTTGCCGTTGCATTTTAACATTTCCTCAGTGATATAGAGCAGACCGTAGCCGGTAGCCTCGGTTCTTGCCAGGGAACCGCCGTAGGTCAGTCCCTTACCAGTGAGAACGCCTTCATACAGGCCGGTGATTCTCTTATACTGACCGTACATATAACCGATCTCTCTTGCGCCGGTACCGATATCTCCTGCAGGAACGTCGGTATCCGCGCCGATATATTTATACAGCTCCGTGATAAAGCTCTGGCAGAACGCCATAACCTCTCTGTCGGATTTTCCCTTGGGATCAAAATCAGAGCCACCCTTTCCGCCGCCGATGGGAAGGCCTGTCAGGGAATTTTTGAAGATCTGCTCAAATCCAAGGAATTTGATAATGCCAAGATTTACGGAGGGATGCAGTCTCAATCCTCCCTTGTAGGGTCCAATGGCAGAGTTAAACTGTACGCGGAAGCCATTATTTACCTGTACCTGTCCCTTGTCATCCACCCAGGGCACACGGAACAAAAGCTGCCTCTCCGGCGTCACAAGTCTCTCCAAAAGCGCGTCCTTTCGGTAAGCCTCTTCGTTTGCTTCGATCACCACGCGAAGGGACTCCAAAACCTCTTTCACTGCCTGATGAAACTCCGGCTGTGCAGGATTTTTGGCAACAACCATATCAAACACTTCATCAACGTATGACATTATTATGTCCTCCTTATAATTAGTATGTACAAACAACTGGAAAACAGTCATAAAAAAGGCATAGGACGAAACCTCCTATGCCATGACGCCGTTGTCCTAGGGAATATTATAAACCCTGTTTTTCATTTTCACAACTTGCTTTATCTCACTACATTGTAAAAGTTTTTTTTGTTTTTTTATACAAATTGCACAAGAAAATATACATGTATACAATATACGGCCCCTTTGAAATATTACAGATAATCCTTTAGTACGCCAATGCTCTTCTCCTCAAAATCAATAAGCTGCTTTGCCAGAGCCACAGGCTTTTCCCCCGCCTCCGCATTATGCTTTAATACCTTGGACATCTCCAGTATGCCATTGTTGCTTCCCTTAATCATCAGCTCAGCAATATGCTCCGTGCTGGTGTTCAACAGCGTATTGTAATGAATGCCTGTTTTCAGCATAATATCAGCCAGATGATTCCCCCGATAAGACTCTGCCTTTGCCGCTATCAGCTGTTTGGAGGCTTCATTGTGCAGCTCTGAATATTTCACCGATTGTCTGGAAATCTGTAATGCCAGCCGTTCATCGTAAACCTTGTCCGATATAGTGTCAATGGCTTTCATTGCCATCTCCGTATTCCTTTGAATTTCCCGATATACTGCAACTTCCTGTGAGTTCATAGGCCACCCCGCTTGTTTTGTGATTAAAAAATGCTTCCCATTGGGAAGCATTTCATTCCATTTGTATTCTTTGCAGTTATCCGGATATTATTCATAAAACGGGATTCTTCCTCATTATTGAACATATTCCGCCTTCACATATCCCACCTGGCCGTTGTAATTGATCCTGCACCAGCCGTTTTCATTGGCCAGAAGCTCAGCAGAATCGCCGCCAGCCAGCACGCCCAGCTTTTCTGCCGTTTCACTGGCAGACGCGCGCACATTGATATTTGTAGTGGCTGTCACTGTTCCGATAACCGTTGCTCCATCGGAGCTTTCCGCACTGGCCGCAGCCTGCAGAAACTCAGACTTGATATAGCCCTCCTGACCCTCATAGAGCACCTTTGTCCATCCGTTCACACGTTCCTCCAGCACCTGCACGGTGGTTCCTCCGTCCACCTTTCCCAATCTGTCTGCCTGCTCACTGTCAGAGACGCGCACGTTCACAGTGGTGGTGGCTGTAGCGTACTGTACAGTGTTTTCCTGGGAAGCCTCCACATCGGTCTCACCTGCAGTCTCTCCCTCCTGAGCGTCTGCGGCTTCTCCACCCTGCTCCTGGGTCTGGGCGTCCTCCCCAGATTCAGATTCCGAAGCAGACTGTTCCGCCAGAATCACGCCTACCTCCTTATTTACCTGCTGATCCAGTTCGCTTAAGTATTCCAGAAGCTCCGGCTGATCCAGCATCAGCTGATTGTACTCCTCTGTAATCCGGTTGTTAAACTCCACCACATCGTCCTGTGCATTCACAGCCCTGATATATTCAATCACATCATCAGTATTTTCTCCCCGCTTGATATAGAGGGAGCCATTCTCGTCAGTACAGATGTAAAGAGCCTGATATCCCGGAAACTCCGTCGTCTGATTCTGGAAAATCACCCTGTAATAAACATAGGCGATGGTAGAACCCTCCTCCGGTCCCGCCTTTGTGTAAATCTCCAGAGCCGGATAATTTTCAATATACTGTGCATTTACCTGAAAACGAATCAGTTCCGTGTCCGACATTTCATCGCAGATGCTTAAAATGGTATCCGTATCCCCCAAAGCCACCGCATTGTAGTAGGTTGCTACCAGGGAATAGATGTCGCTGTCCTCATTGGCCACCAGAGGAACCTCCGGCACCGTCTGCTCCTGGGTCTCCCAGGCAGCGGTCTCAAAGACGGAGGCGGTCTCCTGTTCTGTCTGCACGATTTCCGCAGGCGTACCCCTCCCCACGTTTAAAGCAACAGTAACCGTAACAGCTGCTGCCGCCACAATCACAACCGGGAAAAGAAACTTTCCACGCTTCACGATAAAGTCACGTATTGCTCTCAATTTATCATTTTGCATACAAACACCTTTCTTTTAACTGGAAAAAGCCGCAAGCGGCCCCTCTATCATAAAACATTATCTGTGATATCCTCATAAAAAAATCAGGGTGATGTAAAGTGCATCCGACAGGAATCGAACCTGCATTAAAGGCGTCGGAGGCCTTCGTTCTATCCATTAGACTACGGATGCAAATATTACAAAATTGTTACATCACCCTGATTATATTAACATAAAAATCTCAGTCTGTCTACTATGTTTTTGCGGAAATTTTTAGAAAATGACTTTTATGCTCTTTTCGGTGCGGTCATAGTAATAGAGGCTGTCAGACAAAACCTCCTCTGGCTCCGTTTGAGATACGTTGATCTCCTCTACCATTTCTTTCAGCCTCCGGCCCCAGTCCCCGCCTTTGTCTGCCAGCAGTATCACCTCATGCACCGAGCTTGGCAGAATGAAAAAATCAGCCTGCTCTTTCTCTGCCAGCTCCTCCAAAACCCCGGGATAAAGCATGCAGGCAGCGCCAAATGCCCGCTGTCTGTTTGTAAGCACCCGGAAAGGCATTTTCTCATAAAGAGACCTGCGGGCAGCTTCCTCCTGATCCTGTTGTTCACCGCACTCCTGCATAATTTCATCTATGGAGCTGCTCACCCATGGAAACAGTCTGGGAGTATTTTCCTGGGCCAGCAAAAAAAGCTCCTCCACAGTGGTCTGCCACATTTCCATATGAGAATTATGCACCAGAATGGTTCCCATGCCCAAATCATCCCCCTGATAGGCGTAATAAAAGCTCACCGCCATATCCAAATAGGGAATATAAGGAATATCCTCCAACAGCTTCCTGTTTTTTTCTGCAGAAATCAGGCGGTAACAGATTCTGTCCCGCACCTGCTCAAAGCTTTTAAAAAACGCCATGTTCAGATTTTTCCCACGCATATCCTGTTTATAAATGCGTACAACATTCTCTATGATTTCAGAAAGAGAAATTCCATTGTTATACGCCTCCCAAAGCTCCTCCAGATAGATGGTGGGACATATATTGTTCTGTTCCGATAAAATGGTCATTCCCTGCATGAGCACGTCATTGTTTTTGCGTACTTCCTGAATTTTAACCTTATATTCCGCGCCCAGAATTTCCTCGACCTGCCGCTGCACATACTGTGCAAATTCTTTGATTTCCATATGCTCCTCCGTAATTTCTCCATGACAGAGGCTTTGCCGCCCTCATATGACAGATGTCCGAACAATATGGAGAAATTTTCCCCTTATTCACAAACAACGGATACTTCTCTTTAAAGGTATTCCTATGTTAAAAAAGACAACAGGAAGGCTTGGCAGCGCCTGCCTGTTGTCTCACAAGCCAATGACAGAAAAATCCAATGCGGCAGATTATACGCGGGACAGGTATTCTCCTGTTCTGGTGTCAATCTTGATCTTGTCCCCCTGCTCCACAAAAAGAGGCACGGAAACCGTTGCTCCGGTTTCCACCGTTGCAGGCTTGGAAGCGCCTGTAGCGGTATCTCCCTTAAAGCCAGGCTCCGTTTCGGTAATCTCAAGCTCCACAAACAAAGGGGGCTCCACGGAGAAAACGCTCCCATTATGGGAACATATCTTGCACATCTCGTTTTCCTTTACAAACTTCAGCGCATCTCCTACGGTCTCGCTGTTTAACGCAATCTGATCATAGGTCTCCGTATCCATGAAATAGTACAGATCACCGTCCTCATACAGATACTGCATATCCTTTCTGTCAATCCGTGCCTGAGGGCATTTTTCGGTGGGTCTGAAGGTTTTCTCAACCACACCGCCGCTCTTTATGTTCTTCAGCTTCGTTCTCACAAATGCTGCGCCCTTTCCGGGTTTTACATGCTGAAATTCAATAATCTGATACACATTATTATCTAATTCAATCGTAATACCGTTTCTGAAATCACCTGCAGAAATCATAGTTTACAGTCCTCCTAAATTTTCACGTTATAATTCTCTACTAGTTTAATATATGGACGCGCATTTTTCAACTGTTTTTGAAAAATTTGTTCAATTCTTATCTGCGGATGGAGGCCACCGCTTCATCGGGAATGACAAACTCCACCGTTCCCATATACATGGGAGCCACATCCCCTTCGTTAAAGCAGATCACAATATTGTCATCTTCGTTCAGGTAAAAGGAGGTCTCCTCCGTAATGGCATGGAAATTCCAATCCTCCACCCCCTCCGGCACATCTTCTTCTAACCAGTACATCACCGATTCGTCCGCCGCCATCTGCTCTCTCATCTGCGTCTTGATGTTTTCACTGATAGGCGTAATATAATCTGCTCCCTCCGTAAAAAGCTCCGCAAGCTGCAGACGTTCTCCCGTGTTCAAATCAATGGTATAAAAATAATTCCACTCCATCCCGCTTCCCGCTCCCTGATAGCAGATCAGCTTCAAGGTAAAATAATCCTCACCGGTGCTTAATACCTCCGACGTTACCATCACATTCTGATAGCCCTGCTCCTCTTTCAGACCGGCCTCAAACTCCGCTACATACCGATCCGTAATCTCCCGGATTTCCGCATTGATTTCCTCCGTTGTCTTTTTGAGCGTTTCCTGTTTTGCGCTTTCCTCCGGCAGGCTCTCCGTATCCGCCACCAGCTCCGGGACGGTAATATCCGCTTCGTTTCTATCGCCCTCATACTGATAATCCCGGAAGGTTACAACCTCTACCAGCCTTCCCACAATGGGAATTGCGCTCATGGCGTGGGCAACGCTTTGGGAGGTGTTTGGCAGCACAATAAACAGCGCCAGAGCTGCCGCCGCAGCTGCCCCGGCCCTTGCCATACGAACCCTTTTATCTCTTCTCTTTTTGCGCTTTGCTTCCTCTATCCGTTTCTTTAAGGATGCTACCTGCTCCGTCGTCATACTGTGCTCCTGATACTTATTTTTCATTTCTTCTATCTTCTCATAGTCGCTCTTTTTTCTTTCCATACGTCACGCTTCCTCTCTTTTTTCAATTCTCCGACAGCTCCAGCCTCAGCTTTTTCAGCCCTCTATACAAACGGCTTTTTACGGTATTCACATTCTCGCCCAATACCTCTGCAATTTCACTCAGCTTCATGTCCTCGAAATACTTCAGCTGGATCACGGCTTTATCCTCTCCCGGAAGGCCGTTCAGGGCTTTGTACAGATCAAAGTCACTATAAACATCCTCTCTTCCTTCTTCTCTGGTCTGTTCCTCATAAGACAGCTGTTTTTCCTTCTTCAAAAACCGGAATATCTCATTGAGCATGATCCGGTACACCCAGGTTGACGCATATTCCACATTTCTCAAGGAACCGCTGTGAAGTATTGCTTTATAAGCGCCGTCCTGCACAATATCTCCGGCGTCCGCCTCATTGCGCACATAACTGTAAGCCAGCCGGAAATAGCTGTTGTAATTATGGAGCAGAATTTCCTCCACCTTCTGTTCTTTTCTGTTTTTTTCCGGAAAAAGCATACTGCTGACACACCTCCTTCTTTTGTTCTCTGATGATTAGACATTTCTGGAAAAGAAAAAGTTTCCCCTTTATAAAAAAAAATTTCCGGCAAGGTAGCAGCGCATAAGACAGGTTTATAGCTTTAGAGAGAACAGCGTGGCGGAAGTCACGCTGTTCTGCTTTTTGATGTGTGAGTGAGCATTTCGGCAATGATGCTCTCCGGCAG
>NZ_CALWMU010000030.1:0-36734 GCF_944382095.1 Candidatus Acetatifactor stercoripullorum | reverse complement strand
CAGAAACGATATGGGGATGTAATAATAAGATTATAAAAGGTAGTGCTGCTCATGAATAGTTCATGAAACAACCCTGGTCGTCCCCAGGCTGCTGTTTACTCCTTCAAATAAATGTGATATCCTCTTCTTTACTTCATCTCTCATCCTGTTACCTCACTCCTATGCTCCTTGATACTTTCTTGTTTTCCTTGCATCCTCCTCTCAGCCATGCTACAATTCGATTGTTACTTCCGATTGATACCACCGATTATATTCTCCGGTTGTAACAACCGGTCAAGAGGTTTTTTCAAAAAGATTATGAATTTTATGTGAACAAAAGGAGGACTTTCGCAATGTATACAATGAAGCAGGTCTGTGAAGAAACCAATATGACCTACCAGGCCCTGAAATATTACTGCAACGAAGGCTTGGTTCCAAACGTAAAAAGAGATGCCAATAACCGCCGTGTTTTTGACGAGCGTGACTTAAAATGGATCAAGGATCTTGTGTGCCTGAAAAAATGCGGCATGAGCATTCAGGAGATGAAAGAATACCTTGATTTGTGCTTACAGGGGGAATCTTCCATTCCGCAAAGGAAAGAAATACTGGCAAAAAAACAGGAAGCACTGCGGGCATCCATCCAGGAGCTGGAGGACAGCGTTGCCTATATTGACTGGAAACAAAATTTCTATGACGAGGTGCTTTCCGGCAAACGGCCCTATGTAAGCAATTTGATCCGGGTGGAGACGTGAGCATCCAGACACAGGGAAACCCGCGCCGCCAGGCGTACATAAAAAAGAACCGCGTATCTGTTTGGTATTTGGCCATAACAGATACACGGTTCTTTTTCAGTTTATTCAGGGAATCAGCATGATCAGCGTGCCCGCCACAATGGCTGCAAGACCTGCGCACGCCTTTTTGGACAGCCGTTCCCCAAAAACAAGATAGGAAAAGGCAACCGTCACAAGAATGCTCAGCTTGTCAATAGGCACGATCACACTGGCGGGGCCGTCCTGCAGAGCCCTGTAATAGCAAAGCCAGGAAGCCCCGGTGGCTATCCCGGACAATAGGATAAAGAGCAGCTCCCTGGGAGAGGTCTCTTTCACCGCCCGCTGTCTGCCTGTCACAAATACCATAATCCAGGCCATCAAAAGCACAACGCCCGTGCGCACTGCCGTTCCCAGATTGGATTCCACATCGCTGATCCCGATTTTACCCAAAATAGAGGTCAGGCTGGCAAAGACAGCGGAGCCTGCAGCATAAAGAAACCAGGAATTTCTTTTTCCCTGCTGGTTTGCCGTCTCCTTCTTTCTTTCGATCATCAGATAGGTTCCTATGCCGATCAGGACAACGCCGATTGCCTTGGGCACATTGATTTCCTCGTGTAAAAGCACAAAGGCCAGCAGGATGGTCAAAATCACACTGGACTTGTCAACCGGAACCACCTTATTAATATCGCCCAGCTGCAGCGCCTTGAAGTAGCACAGCCAGGAAGCTCCGGTGGCCATCCCCGACAAAATCAAAAACAGCCATGATCTGCTGCTTATGGCGCCGATCTGGCCCTGTGATCCCACCACAAAAACCATCAGCCAGGAAAAGAGCAGCACAACAATGGTGCGTATGGCCGTGGCCACGGTAGAATCCGTCTTGCGAATCCCACACTTTGCCAGGATCGCTGTAATGCCCGCGAATATTGCGGAACCAAATGCAAATACAATCCACATAATTTTCTCCCTTTTCCATCCGCAGTTTTCCTTTTATGCGAATCTATTATCATAATACCTGAAAATCCTTGTTTTTACTCTCCCCTTTTGACTGCAGGGTCTTTACCCTTTGGCAAATTTTCCTCCACAGCTCCACCCAGAAGCCTGCCTGTCCGTGGGCCAGAATACTCATTCCCTCCGATCCTGAAAGGCATGGCTCTTATTTACATCATCATACCCAATTTGTATTTTTCAGTCAATGAAGTTTGATCCTACAATATGTTTGGGTGGTGCGCCCCAGCAAAGAACGTGTGCCCGCCGGGCACACTAAGCATAAGAGCGCAGTCCCCGGACAAAGGAACTGCGCTCTTTCTATTTTATATTCTATACTAAGGTCATAAACCACTCCACTGTCTTGGGATCATAGTGGGAGAAGAACAGGCTTTCTCCTCCGTCCAGCTCTTCGATTCTGGACATCTCCTCCGGAGTCAGCTCAAAGTCAAAGACATTGAAATTCTCCTCCATCCTTTCCTTATGGGTGGATTTAGGGATAACTACCACATCGCTTTGAATCAAAAACCGCAGGGCTGTCTGGGCCGTGGTCTTTCCATGGGCCGCACCGATCTCCTTCAACACAGGATTGTTGAAGTAATCGTTCTTCCCTTCCGCAAAGGGTCCCCAGGATTCGATCTGGGCGCCGTTCTTCTTCAGATATTCCTTGGCCAGCTTCTGCTGCTGGAACACATGGGTCTCCACCTGATTCACAGCAGGTTTGATCTCTGCAAAATGATGCAGGTCCAAAAATCTGTCGGGATAGAAATTAGATACTCCGATGGCCCGTACCTTGCCCTCCTTGTACGCTTCCTCCATAGCCCGGTAGGTTCCATAATAATCCCCAAAGGGCTGATGAATCAGCAGCAGATCAATATATGACGTCTGCAGCTTGGCCAGAGATTCTTCAATGGACGCTTTTGCCTTTTCATAGCCTGCATTGCTGATCCACACCTTTGTGGTGATAAAAAGCTCTTCTCTGGGCACGCCGCACTTTGCAATGGCATTTCCTACGCCCTCCTCATTTGCATAGGCCTGGGCTGTATCAATAGAACGATATCCTACGCTTATGGCATCCAGAACACACCTTTCTGCCTCAGCGGGATCTACCTGATAAACTCCGTAGCCCAGCATCGGCATTTTTACCCCATTGTTTAATGTAACATATTCCATATCCAAGTCTCCTCCTATTCTTCCTTCAATTTTAAATCCATTTTTCAATATCCTTCCCGGCGCGGTTCACGCTTCCTCCGTGAATCGCAAGTCCCTTTTCCACCTTTGCTTTTGGGCACAGCCGTTTGATATCGCTCTCGCTGCTTCCCATTCCGCTTCCTTCATGGGTACAAAAGGGCTTGATGGTTTTGCCGCTGAAGTCAAAATGCTCCAGAAAAGTAAACACGGCCATAGGCATGGTGCTCCAATAATTGGGATACCCCAGATAAATGGTGTCATATTCGTCAATGCTGTCAGGATAAGCCTTAAGCTCCGGACGGGCGTCACGCTTCTGATCCGACTGCGCCTGCGCAATGCACTCGTTATAGCTCTTTGGATAATCCTGAATCTGCTCAATTTTGAACACATCCGCACCCGTCAACTCTTTGATCATACCAGCAGCCACTTCTGTGTTGCCCACATCCAGGGTCTTAAGCATGCCGTTTACATAATTCTCACCGGCTCTGGAATAAAAGGCAATCAATTTTTTTGACATTTCCTTCCCTCCTTATCCTTTTGTGCTTTTATTATAACAGTACCTTTCTTGACACGGAATCTCCAGTCTGTTATTATTGTATAAACTGATAGTTTATGCTTTTTTATGGGAGGACTGCTGTGTACAATCCACTTTTAGATACCTTTATTGCCGTCTGCGACTGCGGCAGCTTTACCAAGGCGGCGGAACTTCTGTTTATTTCCCCCACCGCCGTTATGAAACAAATGAATTCCCTGGAGGAGCACCTGGATTTAAAGCTCATTGAGCGCTCTCCGTCCGGAATCCGCCTGACTCAGGCCGGAACCGTTATTTACCGTGACGCAAAGTTTTTGATGGACTATTCCAAAAAGTCCATTGCCAGCGCAAAAGCGGCCCTTTACGCGGACGACACTACCTTCTGCGTGGGCACCTCCCTGTTAAACCCTGCAAAGCCCTTTATGGATTTATGGTATCGTGTGAACAAGGACTTTCCCCAGTATAAGCTCCATCTTGTCCCTTTTGAGGACAATCACGAGGGTATTTTATCGGAAATTGAAAAGCTGGGAGAAAAATTTGATTTTCTGATCGGCGTGTGCGACTCAAAGGAATGGCTTTCCCGCTGTCATTTTCTGCCCCTTGGCCAGTATCAAAAAATGATAGCAGTCTCAAGAGAACACAGGCTTGCTCAAAAAAGCCGCATAGATATAGAAGATTTGTATGGGGAAACCCTGATGATGGTGCAGCGCGGAGATTCTGGGACAAATGATTTTATCAGGAATGATATAGAGAAAAATCATCCCAAAATTCAGATTGAGGACACGCCTCCCTTTTATGATCTCTCCGTGTTTAACCGCTGTGCAGAGACAGGAAAGGCGCTCCTGACCATAGAATGCTGGACGGAGGTTCACCCGGGGCTTGTCACCCTTCCGGTAAACTGGGATTATAATATCCCCTACGGTCTGCTCTATAGTCTGGATGCGCCCGATGATGTGCTGAGATTGGTGAAGGCTGCAAAAGCCCTGACGAATTTTGATTAGCCTGCCGGACTGTCCGGATTTATGGCTCTGTCCGTCAAAGAGCTGCGGATATCCTCTTTGGGAGCCGCTCCAAACATTTTCCGATAATCTCTGATAAACTGGGAGAGACTTTCATACCCTACCTCAAGGGACGCTTCCGTCACATTTTTCTTTTCATCCAGCATCAGCCGCCTGGCCTCCGTAAGCCGCAGCCGCTTCTGGCACTGCAGCGGCCCCATTCCCACAGCGCTTTTAAATTTCTGATGAAAGAGGGAAACACTCATGTTTCTCTGTTCTGCCAGCTCTTCCACCGTAAATGAACTGCGGAAATTCTCTTTAATCCAGCTGTTAGCCTGATAAATCTCCTCTGCCTGTCCGATGGCCGCAATGCTCTGCAGAAACTGCTTTCCACAGGAGCCGCAAAGGATATAGTAGATAACCTCCTGCATTGTATTTTTTCGCAGAAATTCAGACCAGACCTTCTCCTTCCTTACAGAAAAAAGCCTGTAAACAGACTCTGGCACTGCCCGGTCTGACGCCGCCATTTCCTGCTCCTTCATGGCTTCGCCCGCAATCCTTTCCGTCAGGTCATTGTCTAAGGCCAAAACCGCTGTTATCACGTCGTGAACAGTAAACTCAACAGAAAGGGCCAAAAAATCCTGCTGCCGGGAAAAGGCTAAAACAGACCCAAAAAGGGGCGTATCGATCTTCGAGACAGAGTACTGGCCCGCCATATAGTCCAGCATTCCCGAGGGGGTATAAAGCCTGAGCATACCGTCAAGCACAAGATAAAGATAGGGATTTTCTGTCTTGGGCATTTCAATCTTCCCCCGGGTGAAACGCCAGGCCGTTACAAAGGGAATATTCGTTTTATTTTCTCCTTCTCCCAAAGAAAGATCCCGCACCTGAGCCTGTAATTTTTCAAGGGCTGTATTCATATTCTCTCCCACGTATCCTTCCCTACTATTCCCTTCTATTGGGGTGCCTGCCATTATGCCCGCTCCCGCCTTTTGATAAGCAGCACCGCAACATCGTTTACGTTGGTTCCTGTGGGCCCCGTAACCACAAGCCCGTCCGCCGCCTGCAGCGCATAATAAGCATTGTTATCCCTTAATGTCTGGTAGATGTCTATTCCCGCAGCTTTCAGTCTGCAGGCGGTATGCGCATCCACAATTCCTCCTGCCGCGTCCGTGGGGCCGTCCGTTCCGTCAGAGCCCACGCTGAAAATGCACACCTCATGGAGCCCCACAAGTCCCTCCGCCGCTGAAAGAGCCAGCTCCTGATTTCTTCCTCCCTTTCCCGTGCCCGACAGATGCACTACTGTTTCTCCTCCTGCAATAAAGGCAAGGCTCTTTCCTGTCTTATCATGGGTTCTGGCAATCGCGGACAAAAAGGAACCTGCCTCCTTTGCCTCACAGCTTAAAGAATCTGTCAAAATCTGTGTCTCATACCCAAGCTCCCGGCATTTGCCCGCAGCCGCTTCGCATAAAAGCTCCACGTCTCCAATCATACAATAGCTGGTGTTTTCCAATCTTTTCGGTGTTTCCTGCCTGAGGGCATTCTCCGCCTCTGCGCTAAGCCGTATCCCATATTTTTTCACAATCTCCATGGCCTGGCCGCTTGTGCTCAAATCCACGCAGGCAGGACCGGAGCCT
Organism: Candidatus Acetatifactor stercoripullorum; assembly: GCF_944382095.1. Lineage (NCBI taxonomy): Bacteria > Bacillati > Bacillota > Clostridia > Lachnospirales > Lachnospiraceae > Acetatifactor > Candidatus Acetatifactor stercoripullorum. Next base: position 30,643 of record NZ_CALWMU010000030.1, on the reverse strand, counting down.
ATGCTGTCCAGACGGCCTCCCACCACATCGCTTAATATGACTGAATGCACATGGGCGGGCATACACCACCTGGCAAACCGCCCTCCCTTTACGCAGGATAAATGCTTGCGCACAATGTTTATCTCCGTGATATCTGCCCCACAGGCTAAAAGCTGCTTTGTGATATCCAAAAGCTCTTCCCCCGGAATCATGGGTTTTTCAAATAAGGCAGAGGCGCCCCCGGAGAGCAGAAAGAGCACTTCGTCCTCTCTTGTCAGATTTTTCGTCAGCTCCAGTGCTTTTTCGGCGGCCAGAAAGGAATTTTCATCCGGTGTGGGATGTCCTCCCTCAAAGCAGGAAAAGCCCTCCATTTCACCCTTTATATGGCCATACTTGGTAATGACAATTCCACTGTGAATCTGATCCCCAAGCACTTCTTTTGCCGCGACGGCCATAGTATAGGCCGCCTTCCCAACGGAAACCACATACAACCTTCCTGCAGGCGGCTTATACCCCTGCAATTCCCTTTTCACGCTCTCCCCCGGGAGGACCTGACGGATCGCGGCTTTTATGATCTCCTGTGCATCTCCAAGTACGCTCATTTTCTCCTCCATTCCGAAGCGCAGCGTAGGAATCACGCAATATTCTCATGACCATATGTCTTTTACGCCAGCTTCCTTAAGCATAAAATACGCCGTTTGGCGCCATGCGCTGCAAACGGCGTATTTTTATCAACCATCCACAAATACAGTATTGTATTGATCGATACAGTCATCAAGCACCTCTTCAATATGAATGATGCCGCCCAGATATTCCCGTCCCGGCTCCTCAATAGGCACTCCGCTCTCCACCTGGCTCCTGTTCTTTCATTTTCTACCGTTTCCAGCAGCGGACGCCACGACTTGCAGCACATTCCCTGAAAAAATCGGGTGTGAAAAGCATCACACCCGACAAAAAGCAGTCTGAATTTCTTCTATTAAATCTGAGGACCAGCTGCAACCAGCGCCTTTCCAGCGTCGTTGCCCTCATATTTTGCAAAATTCTTGATGAATCTCTGGGCAAGATCCTTCGCCTTTGTCTCCCACTCGGAAGCGTCAGCGTAAGTATCTCTGGGGTCCAGAATATTGGTGTCCACACCGGGAAGCTCCGTAGGAACCTCAATGTTGAAGTACGGAATCTTCTTGGTAGGCGCATTGAGAATATCTCCGTTTAAGATGGCATCGATGATACCACGGGTATCACGGATGGAAATACGCTTGCCTGTGCCGTTCCAGCCGGTATTTACCAGATAAGCCTTAGCGCCGCTCATCTCCATTCTCTTTACAAGCTCCTCAGCATACTTTGTAGGATGCAGCTCAAGGAAAGCCTGTCCAAAGCAAGCGGAGAAGGTAGGGGTAGGCTCTGTGATGCCGCGCTCCGTACCAGCAAGCTTTGCGGTAAAGCCGGACAGGAAATAATACTGGGTCTGCTCCGGTGTCAGAATGGATACAGGAGGAAGTACGCCAAATGCGTCTGCGGACAGGAAAATTACATTCTTAGCCGCCGGTGCAGAGGATACAGGACGTACAATCTTCTCAATGTGGTCAATGGGATAGGACACACGAGTGTTCTCCGTTACGCTCTTATCGGTAAAGTCGATCTTGCCGTCCGCATCCAGAGTTACGTTCTCCAAAAGAGCGTTTCTCTTGATTGCATTGTAGATATCAGGCTCAGAATCCTTGTCCAGATCAATTACCTTTGCATAGCAGCCGCCCTCAAAGTTAAATACGCCGTTGTCATCCCAGCCGTGCTCGTCATCGCCGATCAGCAGACGCTTAGGGTCTGTGGAAAGGGTGGTCTTGCCTGTTCCGGAAAGGCCGAAGAAGATTGCGGTATTCTCGCCGTTCATATCTGTGTTTGCAGAGCAGTGCATGGAAGCGATGCCCTTAAGCGGCAGATAATAATTCATCATGGAGAACATACCCTTCTTCATCTCTCCGCCATACCATGTGTTCACAATTACCTGCTCACGGCTTGTAATATTGAACATAACTGCGGTCTCAGAATTCAGGCCCAGCTCCTTATAATTTTCAACCTTTGCCTTGGAGGCATTGTATACAACAAAGTCAGGCTCAAAATTCTCAAGCTCCTCTGCAGTGGGCTGAATGAACATATTGGTAACAAAGTGAGCCTGCCATGCCACCTCAACGATGAAACGGATTGCCATGCGGGTATCCTTGTTTGCACCGCAGAATGCGTCCACCACGTAAAGCTTCTTGTTGGAAAGCTCCTTCAGCGCGATTTCCTTCACTGTGTCCCATGCTTCCTGCGTAGCGGGATGATTGTCGTTTTTATACTCGTCAGAGGTCCACCAGACAGTATCCTTTGAATTCTCATCCATAACGATAAACTTATCCTTAGGGGAACGCCCTGTATATTCACCGGTCATTACATTCACTGCGCCAAGCTCGCTGACCTGTCCCTTTTCATAGCCTGTCAGCTCCGGTTTGGTTTCTTCTTCAAACAATACTTCATAAGAAGGATTGTGCACAATCTCTGTGGTTCCTGTAATGCCATACTTGCTTAAATTAATTTCTGCCATCTGCATTTAACCTCTCTTTTCTTTATGTAGAAACGGAACCTCCCGCTTCCCTATCCTTAATTATACATAATCAGCCAATTAAATCAACAAAAAATCGCTTTGTTTTATTAAATGTTAAGATTCCTCATCGTCCATCACTCTCCATGCCTTTCCGAAATTTACATCCCGGAACAATGCGGTAAGGCCGGTAATCTGCTTAAGCCGCAGTATCTCATCCTTGTCCATACCCAGATGCTTGGAAATCCATGCGTCGGAGCGTCCCAGCTCATGAAGCTCCTTTATGATATTGCTCATAAGATCCACATCGTGAGAGCCCCTGGCCCGGTTGTGCCGGATGGTGCTGGCCATCCGGCAGTCCATAGGTTTATCTATAACAGAAACAGGCATTCTGCCCTTCTCTCTCTCATAGATATCGGGATAATCCAGCATAATCCGGTAGCGGTGGAAGCCGTCTACAATCACATAGGTGTCCTTCTCCTTATCGTGGTAGCAGACAATGGGCATGGTATACCCATCCTCCTTGATGCTGTCATAGAGGAGCTTCATTTCGGGAGGCGCCACTGCGTTGGGGTTGTAAGTGTTGGGCTCTATTTTTTCTATAGGAACGGAAATCACGTTATAAACAGGGCTTACGAATGTCATGGCTATACTCCTTGTCCTTCAATCACCTGGCTGTACTTGCGTTTGAGAAGATTCACATTCTTTTGCTGCTCTCTGGTCAGTCCAAAGCCCATAAAACGGCAGATATGATCGTTTTTCAAAATGCAGAAGCACATTCTTTTCCAGCTGGGAATGTCCTTCGTGGACTTTATATCATCCGTATTGTCAGGAATCTTTCCCAAAAATATCACTCTGGAATTTTTCATGACGGTATAATTGGAGACACCGTTTCGCCGGATCTGGTAGCCATGCTCTTCCAGCTCTCTGATAGTTTCCTCCTCCAGTCCTCCTCCCACATTGTGCCAGAAGCGTATAGAGGCTTGAAACTTATTGATATAATTTTGTCTAAGGCGCGCCGGAAGCGTAGCCAGAAGGAACCGGGTATAGGACTCCCAGGTATGTCCCTCAGGCAGGGTCACGTTTTTATAGCCCATGGCTTTGGTTTTTCCATAGATAGCGGCAAAATTTGCCCCCCGCACTCTCCCAACCAGCTTCACCCATATCTGCGGATCAATTACCCGGTATAAATTCAGGCTGTCCTTGGCATAGTCGTTAAAAGGAGAGGCCACCCGCATCTGCTCCGGCTTAAGCCCCGCCATATAGTAAAGATCATACAGACGATTGTAATCATATTGAAACAGATAGTTGGCATGCCATACGTCCCCTACGGACCAGTCATACATAGGAGAGGCGCACCAGACCTCCTTAAACTGTCTGCTGATCCAGCAGGTTCCCTTGTAGCCGTATTTTTTGTTGAGAATGCCGCTGTATCGCTGAAGAGATTCCTCCGCACGAATTCCCAAAAGACACACTGTCTTTCTGTTCTTGTGGAAGAGACGATACCACCGTCCGAACTGCTTTGCCAGATCCTCCTGGTGCATCCGGTATCGGTAGGTGGTTATGGGATTGTTTTTCAGATTGATTACATAGGGGTGCTCAGGCATGGGGCGCACCCATGAGTCTTCCTTGGTATCGTCCCATGGATACCAATACATCTCATAGCTGCTTAACGCCGTCCTGGTAGCCATAGGAAGGCACACCCAGTAGGGCTCCACTTCATCCTTAATCCGCTCGAAGGTTCGTTCCACATATTCCGTAGTCACAGTATACTGCGCCTCAAAATCCTGATGAAAAACCCCGATTTCCCGATTGGGATAATATTTTCTTCGAAAATCCAGAACGAGATTTAAAAGCAGTCCGCTGTCCTTTCCTCCCGAGAAGGATACAAATATGTTGTCGAATTCCTCAAACAGAAAGTGAAGTCTCAGCTGCAGTGCATCATACACATTTTGCGACAGATATTCACGTTTCATTTTTGCTCCCTGTCTGTTTCCATATTTTGGTAACTATGGTAACACAGAATTCGACAAAATACAAATTAAAATTCCCTTTTTGGCACCACCTGCCGGAATCGCGCAAGCCTTTCTTCAAACTGGGAATAAAAGTCCTCCAGAGCATAGGGCGCAAAATAAAAGGTGTTCAAAAGAAAAAGATTCAGGTTCCTGCAAAAGGAATCCTCCCCATTTTCCCAAAGCAGCTCCTCAACCTCTTTCAGCAGATAATGCCATGTAATGATGAATTCCTGATTCCGTTTTCCATCCGGCGTATCGATCCATTTGCTCACCTTCACCTTGGTGCGCAGGGCTGTACACTCTCCGGTCTGCAGAAAATAACGAAAGGACCCGTTTTCATAGTATCTTCCCAGCGGAAACAGTCTGCAGACTCCCGGACGAAGGGGATGTATGCTGCAGCGTTCCTGGGCATTTAAAAAAGGACAGCGTTCTTCCTTACCCGTCATCCTGAGATTTGGCAGAATTACGCCGTCCACCACGTTAAGCTGTGCATATTTTTGTAAAAGCTCCTCCATGGAACATTTTAATCCGGTGGTCAGCCGGAAAACGTCGTAAGGGTCTAAAATGATGGAATTCCCCATACCCTGACAGCACTTAGAACAGCCTGCACAGCCCTGAGCGTCCGCCTTCACCATGTCGTTGGGTCCATAGAGCTTTCCATCAGATATTTCCTCCAAAGTAACATTACGCCTCATCCTTCCCCCCATCCTTTCCCGGCCATGCGGCCGCCAGCGCCTGGTATTCTGCTTCCGTAATATTCAAAATGCCTCCATGACGCTTTTTTGTTTTACCCATATCAAACTCCTCCGGCCTCAGAATGCGGAACCTTCCCGAGGAAAGCCGATCCGTCACCAAAGGCAGATAGCCCTTCCCCTGAGCAAACCTGTCCACCATCAGACACCATCCCTGGGTGTGATTTAACGGAAAGATTTCCGGCCCCTCCACGCCATACAGCTGTGCAAGCTCCGGACTCTCCAGCTCCACAAAAGCCTCCGGCTCCAGGGTTCTGCCAAAATCCACGCAGATGCGCTTGGTGGTCTCATCCTTTGTGTAACGGTAATAGCCCTCTTTGACATGAATGATGGTGCTGTCTATCACATGATTCTCCTTCTCCAGAAACACAAAGGGCTCTGTAAATTCCCGGAAATTTCTTGTATATGCCCCATATATCCTCTGCTTGGGATTGGTATCTCCTGCAAGCTTTACCATGGAGGCCCAAAAAACCAGCACAGCATCCTTTTCGTCATCATAAACAGCCTCCGGCGCCCAGACACAGCCTGCGCCCTCCACGCCCACTGTTCGGGGAAAAGGTCCCGTCCAATGCACAAGGTCAAAGGATTCCCACACCAGAATATCCCTGCTTCCCTCATACTGTGCGGCCTCCCACCCCTTTCCGGCTTCTATCCGAAGGTCCGTTGCAATCAGGTAATATTTTTCCCCTTCCTTTTCCGGAAAGGGGGAACGAAGCAGGAAGGGGTCCCTTGCTCCCCGCTCTCCCACATTACTTCTCAGCACAGGCCTTCCCTGGTTTAAATCCTGCCAGTGCAGTCCGTCCCTGCTCAGGGAGAAATAAATCTGCTCCCCGTCCTTTTCCTCCCCAATGAAATGGGCAAACAAATATCCTGCTTCCTTCATGGTCTTTTACAATTCCTCCCCCTTTTCTTTTCTGTCCATGACAGCCTTCAGGCTCTCCGTGTAAGGAGCTCTGGCAATGCCGTACTCTGTGATGATCCCCGAAATAAGCTCATGGTCTGTCACATCAAAGGCCGGATTGTACACCTTTACTCCCTTGGGGGCCATGGGCTCTTTATACCACATTTCCGTAACCTCCTGGGGAGCACGCTCTTCGATGCAGATATCCCCGCCCTTGGCAGTATCCATGTCAATGGTGGAGGTGGGCGCGCACACATACACCGGCACGCCGTAATAGTTGGCCGCCAAAGCGGCCATGGAGGTGCCGATCTTATTGGCAGTATCCCCGTTTGCAGCCACCCGGTCACATCCCACAAATACAGCCTGCACCAGCCCCTTGGACATCACGGAGGCAGCCATGTTGTCGCAGATTAAGGTCACGTCCACTCCTGCACAGGATAGCTCATAGGCCGTAAGCCTGGCTCCCTGAAGGAGAGGACGGGTTTCGTCCGCAAACACATGAAAATGATACCCTCTCTCCTGCCCCAGATAAATGGGGGCAGTGGCCGTCCCATATTTCACAGTTGCAAGTTGTCCTGCATTACAGTGCGTCAGGATTCCATCCCCGGGATTCAGCAGACTCAGCCCATATTCCCCGATTTTTCGACAAACCTCCACATCCTCCTGACGAATGCGGAGCGCTTCCTTATGCAGGATTTCCTTCACTTCTGCCACAGGACGCTTTTCCTGCCGTCCCGCCTGCAGACACACAGCCTCCATCCGCCGCAAGGCCCAGGACAGATTCACCGCCGTAGGCCGGGAGGAGTCCAGATATTCCTTATACTCCCGGAATTTTTGGTAAAATGCCTCAAAATCCTGCTCCTCGATCTCCTTTGCCAGAACATAAATCCCCAGGGCGGCGGTTACACCGATGGCCGGAGCCCCTCTCACCTGCAGGCGGTAGATGGCATCCCATATCTCCTGAGCCGTTTTCAAAACCGCCAGCTGCGTGGTGCCTGGCAGCAAAGTCTGATCAATAATCACCACTGCATTTTGCGCTTCGTCTAATGCCACTGTTTCAAAAGACATAATGTTTTTTTCTTCCTGCATATCTTTTTTCCTTTCTTATCCATCTTTCTTATCCTTCTTACCCCTGGGCTTTCACAAGCTCTGCAAATTCCGCTCCTGCAGCTCTGGCCAGATCAGCGGGAGCCAGCTCTATCTGGGAGCCGATTCTGCCGCCGCTGACGATCATGGTCTCCAGGGCCTTGGCGCTTTCATCGATCCGCGTCACATACTGCTTTTTCATGCCCACGGCCGTACAGCCTCCCCGTATATATCCCGTGACTGCATTGATATCCTTTACATGAATCATTTCCATGCTCTTTTCTCCCACGCTTCTTGCAGCCTTTTTCAGATCAAGCTCACAAGCCACCGGGATCACAAACACAAAATAATTTTTGCTGCTTCCCTTTGCAACCAAAGTCTTATACACCTTCTCATAGGGCAGGGACAGCTTGTCCGCTATCTGCAGCCCGTCCACAAACGCATCGCACTCATAGGTATAGTGGGTGAATGGAATTTTCATGCCTTCCAATATGCGCATGGCATTGGTCTTAACTTCCTTTTGCTTCGCCATTTTATGGTACCGCCTTTTGCCTTCTTTTTTTCTGCCTCTATTATACAAAAAAATCCCCACAGAGCAAATACCCTGTGAGGATTCCTGTCCAAATTATTTAACGGATCAGTTCGCCGCCATTTCCGCCTTCAGCTTCTCAGTCAATGCAGGAACGATCTTATTCAAATCTCCCACAATGCCGTAATCCGCCACATCAAAAATGGGCGCGGTTTCGTCCTTGTTGATGGCGATGATCAAATCGGATTCCTCCATGCCTGCCAGATGCTGGATGGCGCCGGAAATGCCAATGGCAAAGTATACGTTGGGACGCACTGTCTTTCCTGTCTGTCCCACCTGAAGGTCCTTGGGCTTCCAGCCTGCATCCACCACTGCACGGGAGCAGCTTACGGTGCCGCCAAGCACTGCCGCCAGATCGTCCAGGAGCTTGAAGTTTTCTGCGCTTCCCACGCCGCGGCCGCCGGATACCAGAATCTTAGCGTCCATAATATCCACCGTATCGCTCACTGCCTTTACGATATCCAGAATTTCCACATAGTTTTTGTTGGGCGTAAAGCCGGGATTAAATTCCTCCACATTAGCCTTTGCCCCTTCCACCTTAGGGCGCTTCTGCATAACGCCGGGACGGACAGTAGCCATCTGGGGCCGGAAATCAGGGCAGGCAATGGTTGCAATGGTATTGCCGCCGAATGCAGGACGGGTCATCAGAAGCTGATTGTGCTTCTGCTCCTTTCCAGGAATGGGATTCATGGGGAAATCACCGATTTCCAGCTGGGTGCAGTCTGCAGTCAGTCCCGTGTGGACTCTTGCGGAAACCCTGGGGCCCAGGTCACGGCCGATGGCCGTTGCGCCCACCAGGAAAATCTCCGGCTTATATTTTTCAATTACGGATGCCAGCGCATGGGCATAGGGCTCCGTTCTGTATTCCTTCAGCTCAGGATCGTCCACTACGATCACCCGGTCCGCGCCATATTCAGCAAGCTCGTCCGCAAGCTCCTTTACGCCGCTTCCCACCAGCACGGCGGTCACCTCTGTTCCAAGAGTATCTGCAAGGTCTTTTCCCTTTCCGATCAGCTCAAAGGCAATGCTGTTAATTACGTTGTCTACCTGCTGGGCAAAGACATATACGCCTTTATATTCTTCTAAGTTCATTTCATATCCTCCATTCATGTATCATATCGGGAAAGAATTTTCATCTTTAAATTACATGCTTTTCCTTCAGCTTGCCAACAATGTAATCAACAGACTCTGCAGGATCAAGGGAAACCTTCTCACCGGCGCCCTTTCTCACCTTATCGGAAGCCTTTGCGATCTGGGTAGGCGATCCCTTTAAGCCAAGATTGGAGTCCTCTACATCCTTCAGATCGTTTCTGCCCCACACGGTAATCTCTGCGCTGCAGGCGTCAAAAATACCGCCGGGGGTCATGTAACGGGGCTCGTTTAACTCTGCCAGAGCTGTGATCAGGCAAGGCATTTTTGCCTTGAGAACATGATATCTGTCATCAAACTGACGCTCTACAATCACGCTGTCTCCCTCGATCTGGATTTTCTGGGCGTAGGAAATAACGGGAATGTTCAGGTGCTCGGAAATCTGAGGGCCTACCTGTGCGGTATCGCCGTCGATAGCCTGACGCCCGGTGATAATCAGATCATACTCCAGATTGCGCAGAGCGCCTGCCAGGGTCTGGGAGGTAGCCCATGTGTCCGCGCCGCCGAGAACTCTGTCCGTTACCAGGATTCCTTTGTCGGCTCCCATAGCCATAGCCTCTCTCAAAACATCTGCCGCCTTGGGCAGACCCATGGTGAGGGCGGTAACCTCCGCACCGTACTGATCCTTCAATCTTAAAGCGGCCTCTAAGCCCGCCTTGTCGTCAGGGTTCATTATGGTCATCATGGCCGCTCTGTCCAGGGTGCCGTCGGGATTAAACTTTACGCCGCCCTTGGTGTCGGGAACCTGTTTAATGCAAACAACGATTTTCATGTGTTTTCTCTCCTTATTTTCTATAGATTTCTTCCTGTTTTGGCCTACTTAAGCAGAGCCGCGGAGATCACCATTCTCTGAACTTCGCTTGTTCCCTCGTAAATCTCGGTGATCTTTGCATCGCGCATCATGCGTTCCACATCGTACTCTCTGGTGTAACCATATCCGCCGTGCAGCTGTACAGCCTTGGTGGTCACCTCCATGGCAACCTCTGCCGCATACAGCTTTGCCTGTGCCGCTTCAAATCCATATTCCTTCTGGGTAGCCTTTGCCATTGCCGCCTTGTATACCAGAAGCTTAGCCGCCTCTACCTTGGTTGCCATATCCGCCAGCTGGAACTGGGTGTTCTGCTGTGCTGCAATGGATCTGCCAAACTGCTTTCTCTCTTTAGTGTAGGCGATGGTTCTGTCAAGAGCGCCCTCCGCAATGCCGAGAGCCTGAGCCGCAATACCGATACGTCCGCCGTCCAGGGTGTGCATTGCAATCTTAAAGCCCTGTCCCAGCTTGCCTAAGAGATTCTCCTTGGGCACTCTGCAGTCGGTAAAGATCAGCTCATAGGTGGAGGAGCCGCGGATACCCATCTTCTTTTCCTTGGTTCCGAAGCTGAATCCGGGCGTTCCCTTTTCTACGATAAAAGAAGAAATCTCCTTAATCATTCTGCCTCGCTTTTCAATCATGCCGGTCACTGCAAAAATCACATAGACGTCGGCCTCCTTACCGTTGGTGATAAAAATCTTGGAGCCGTTGATCACATACTCGTCGCCGTCCAAAACCGCCTTTGTCTGCTGGCCCTGGGCGTCCGTGCCTGCTCCGGGCTCAGTAAGGCCGAAGGCTCCCAGCTTTTCTCCCTTTGCCAGAGGAACCAGATACTTCTGCTTCTGCTCCTCAGTGCCGAAGGTGAGAATGGGATCGCAGCAAAGAGAGGTGTGTGCGGATACGATAACGCCCGTGGTGCCGCACACCTTGGACAGCTCCTCCACGCACATTACATAGGTGAGGGGATCACAGCCCTGTCCGCCGTACTCCTTGGGAACAGGAATTCCCAAAAATCCACATTTCGCCATTTTGTCAACGGTCACTCTGGGAAACTGTTCTGTCTCATCCACCTCCTGGGCCAGGGGCTTCACTTCCTTTTCCGCAAACTCCTGAAAGAGCGTCCGTGCCATTTCATGTTCTTTCTTTAAGGTAAAATCCATGATTTTAATTCCTCCATAACGTTGTTTTTGTATTCAGAAAGCAGACTTGCAGCGCTGAGGTTGCCCTCCGCGCCGCTGATCAAATCCGCCTATTTTGTATAATCGTAGAAGCCCTTTCCGGTCTTTCTTCCCAGCTTGCCCGCACGAACCATCTTGCGGAGCAGGGGATGAGGACGATACTTGGGATCTCCTGTTTCGTTCTGGATTACCTCCATGATAGCCAGCACAATGTCAAGACCTACCAGATCTCCCAGTGCCAAAGGTCCCATGGGATGATTTGCGCCAAGCTTCATAGCCTCGTCAATATCCGATGCGCTTGCAGTGCCGTCAGCATAGATGCCGATAGCCTCGTTGATCATGGGGATCAAAATTCTGTTTACCACAAATCCAGGCGCTTCCTTTACCTCAACGGGAGTCTTGCCGATCTCTGCAGCGATTCCCTTGATCTTCTCCACCAGCTCTGCAGGTGTGTTCTCGCCTGCGATCACCTCCACCAGCTTCATTCTGTCCGCAGGATTGAAGAAGTGCATACCGATCATAGGTCTGTCAAGGCCCGCTCCTATCTCTGTGATGGAAAGGGATGAGGTGTTGGTTGCAAAAATGCAGTCAGGCTTTACAATATCCTGCAGCTCTTTAAAAGTAGTTTTCTTAATCTCCATGTTTTCAGGAGCTACCTCGATCACCAGATCACAGTCCGTGCAGATATCCTTAAGTCCCGTCACAATCTTTGCAGCGATGGCGTCTGCCTTCTCCTGGGTAAGCTTCTCCTTGCCCACTAAGAAATTCAAGTTCTTTAAAATCCTGCCCTTGCCGCCGTCTGCAAATTCCTGCTTGATATCGCATAAGCATACCTCATATCCGTCCGTCATGGCAAAAGCCTGTGCGATTCCGGCACCCATGGTGCCCGCTCCGATAATACCAACCTTCATTGAAATTTCCTCCTTATGCTTTCTATGTTCTCTTTGCTTATTTTGCTCTTAGCAGTTTTTGAAGGGCTCCTTCACCTTTTCCTTATTTTTGTCTAAGAAAAACGCCATGCCATACCTCTGATCCTGGGTCTCAAAGCAGTCTCCGAAAAGCTTCTCCTCGATCACAAGAGCCTGGTCCATATCCACGTCAAGGCCCTCATTGATTGCCTTTTTGCAGTTGCGCACCGCGATAGGCGCATTCTTTGCAATGCCTGCAGCCATCTTCTCCGCAGCGGGAAGCAACTCCTCCTTCGGATACACCGCATTTACCAGGCCGATTCTGTAAGCCTCCTCCGCCTTAATGTTTCGTGCGGTATAAATCATCTGCTTTGCCATGCCGGCCCCCACCAGACGAGCCAGCCTCTGGGTTCCTCCAAAGCCGGGCGTGATTCCAAGTCCCACCTCAGGCTGTCCGAACACTGCGTTGTCGGAACAAATCCTGATGTCACAGCTCATGGAAAGCTCACAGCCGCCGCCCAGGGCAAAGCCGTTTACCGCTGCGATCACCGGGATGGGGAAGGTCTCTATTTTGCGAAAAACATCATTTCCCTTCTTGCCGAAAGCCTCTCCCTGCGCCTTGGTCAGGGTGCTCATCTCGCCGATGTCCGCGCCTGCCACAAAGGACTTTTCTCCGGCGCCCGTGAGAATCAGCGCTCTCACCTCTTCTAAATTTACCATATCCAGGGTCTGATCCAGCTCCTCCAGCACTGTGGAATTCAGCGCGTTTAAAGCCTTTTCCCGGTTGATGGTGATAATGGCATAGCTGCCCTTCTGCTCATATAAAATATATTCCATGGTTCTCCTCATTTCTGCGCCGCTCTTAGCGCATTTAAAATTGTGACGGCATGAAAAAAGTCGAAAAGGCATTTGCCTGCCTGTGCGCAGGACAAATGCTTTTCCGCCTTTATCGCAGGGTACGCCCCTGCCAGAGCCTTAATCTTCTATTTTAACAATGGTAGCACAGCCCATGCCGCCGCCGATGCACAGCGTAGCAAGACCCGTCTTTGCGCCCTTTGCCTGCATCTCATGCAGCAGGGTCACAAGGATACGGCATCCTGACGCTCCCACAGGATGTCCCAGCGCGATGGCGCCTCCGTTGGGATTGAGCTGTCTATCCACATCAATGCCAAGGTCCTTGCCTACTGCAACAGACTGCGCTGCAAAAGCCTCATTTGCCTCAATGATGTCAAAGTCCTCAATCTTCATGCCGGTCTTTGCCATTACCTTCTTTGTTGCAGCCACGGGGCCGATTCCCATCACCTCAGGGCGAACGCCTGCAAGAGCGCCTGCCACAAAGGTTGCCATAGGCTTTACGCCAAGCTCCTTTGCCTTCTCTTCGCTCATCACTACGATAGCCGCTGCGCCGTCATTGATGCCGGAAGCGTTTCCTGCGGTGACAAAACCGCCCGGATTGATGGGACGAAGCTTTGCCAGGCCTTCCATGGTAGAGCCATGTCTGGGGCCTTCATCTGTATCAAAAACAATGGTTTCCTTTTTCTTCTTTACTTCAACGGGAACGATCTCTGCCTTGAACGCTCCGCTCTTCTGCGCCGCCTCTGCCTTCTGCTGGCTCTTTAAAGCAAACTCATCCAGCTCTTCACGGGTAAGTCCCCATTCCTCGCAGATATTGTCCGCCGTCTTTATCATATGATAATCATTGAATGCGTCCCACAGAGCATCCTTAATCATGGTGTCCACCAGGGTTGCATTGCCCATACGGTAACCATAGCGGCCCTGAGGAATCGCATAGGGAGCCATGGACATATTCTCCATTCCGCCGGCAACTACAATATCGGCATCTCCCGCCATAATCATCTGAGCCGCCTGGTTTACACAGTTCAAGCCGGAGCCGCACACTACATTCATGGTTACTGCAGGCACTTCAATGGGAAGTCCGGCTTTGATGGAAGCCTGACGGGCAACGTTCTGTCCCTGTCCCGCCTGGATTACACAGCCCATGTAAACCTGATCCACAGCCTCGGGGGCAACTCCCGCTCTCTTCAAAGCCTCTTTGATTACGATTGCGCCGAGCTCAACTACGGGAGTGGTGCTGAGCGTACCGCCCATTGTGCCGATAGCAGTACGGCAGGCACCCGCCAATACAACTTTCTTTGCCATTTGTTTTTCCTCCAATCAATGATTGTTATTTTTTTGTCATTGCCACTGTGCTTATTTTATCATAGGGCAGGCTCTTTTGCAATGCCTTTTGACAAAAAAATAACAGGCGCGGACCAAACTGTTATTTTGCTCAGCTCCCCGCCTGAAGCGCCTCCTCTACGCTCGGGTCGATAATGTCGTTTGTTCTGACCCATTCCTTGGTGCCCTCCACCTTCTGTGCAGGCTGCGTGTGCTTCGCCAAAAATCTTGTGAGCGCATAGAGGTCGATCCAGATTTCATTATTTCCCTCCTTCTGGGATTCGTCAAAGATCAGCTGCAGCCCCCAGTGCAGATGTGTCACTTCTATGTTGTTTACATTTTCCGTGGTGCTGTACCCGGTATGTCCCATGTAGCCGATGACATCTCCAGCAGTGACAATGCTTCCCTCCTCCAGATTTTCTGCATAAGGGTAGTTTTGTCTTAAATGGGCGTAATAGTAGTAGCGTCTGCCGTCAAAGCTCCGGATGCCGATGCGCCAGCCGCCGTACTGGTTCCACCCTAACGCTTCCACATACCCGGACTCCACAGCCATGATGGGTGTACCCGTAAGTCCCATCATGTCATGCCCAAGATGCTTTCTCTTGTACCCGTAGCTGCGTCCCACCCCAAAATCATCATAATGGGAATAGTCAAAGCCGCGGGCCAGAGGGAAATATGCCTTCAAGCCATACCTGGACTGGTATTTCATTTCCCCGTTCTCGTCCTCCATCTCCTCCTCATACTCCCCCACCATTCCTCCAAGTACTGCATCATAGGCCTCGTAATAGTAGGAATAATATTTTAAGTCCCCGGCCAGCTCCTCAATACTGCATTCTCCCTCCGACAAGGCCTCCGCAGCCTTTTCCAGCACAGACAGCGCCTTACTGTCAAATTCTCCTCCTGTCTTTGCAGCCGTATAGGCCAAAAGCTCAACCCAATCCACCTCATGGGTCGTCCCATGCGTGTCCACGTCCCAGGCATAAGCCCGGCATAACGCCTCGTAGGATACTGTAAAGTCCACCCATTTTATATAATCCTGCTCTGCAGTCGCAGCCTGGCCCGACGCAGGAAAAGCAGCCTCACCTTGTCTGAGCTCATTTCCTGCAAATATCCCCCCAAGCAAGATAATCCCTATGATTTCTACGGCGATTGCCCTTCTGACAATGCGCAGGAATGAATCACGGATAGCAATCCCCTCCACCACTTTCTTAAAAAAATATATGACGTGAAATCTTCCCCTATTCTCAAAAAAATCCCGTAAAAAAGCGCCGGCACAACCGACGCTTTTTAATAATAGAATATTTTCTTTTTCTCTTCTCTTTATGCCTCCGGCTCAATCAGCCCGTAGGTATCTCCCTTTCTCTTATAGACCACATTTACCTGGCCCGTTTCCGCATTGCAGAAAACAAAGAAATTGTGGCCCAGAAGCTCCATCTGAATGCAGGCATCCTCAGGATACATGGGCTTGATGTCAAACCGTTTTGTGCGGACAATCTTTATCTCTTCATCGTCCATATAATCATTTTCCACAAACAGCCTGCTGAAAGAAGCTGCAGCCTGATGCTTGTCCACCAGCTTATTCTTGTATTTTTTCAGCTGTCTTTCAATAATTTCTTCCACCAGGTCAATGGAGACATACATATCATTGCTCACCTGCTCGGAGCGGATTATGCTTCCCTTCACCGGTATGGTAACCTCGATTTTCTGGCGTTCCTTTTCCACACTTAACGTTACATGTACCTCTGTATCGGGATTGAAATACTTGTCCAGCTTGCCGATCTTTTCCTCCACTGCGGCCCTTAAGCCGGGAGTTACGTCAATGTTTCTTCCTACGATAATAAATTTCATGGTGCTCATCCCTTTCGGTTGTTTATTGTATAAGCATTATATCATAATATAATAGCTTTTTGCAACAATTTAACCTGTTTTTTACATGTTTTTGACTTTCCGTATGTCAATGAAAAGAGCGACAATTTTCGTGTAAAATCGATTTTTATTACAACTTCACAAAACAGATGTTTCCCTGACCGCCCACAAGAATTGCCTTTTATTTACAGAGAAATCTGTGGATAATGTGCATAACTCAGTGTATAAATCTCTTTTGTCCTATTTTCCGGCATTTTTAATGTGGATAACTTTTGTTTGTAATATGATTTCATTTGTTCGGAATAGCGTTTCCAAAACATTTTTTGTATAAATTGCACAGATTACCAGCTTTATCCAGTATTTTCGGTTCTTTTAATATTTTGACAAATCCCGCAATTTCATGCACAAAACAATGGCTGCAACGCATTGGAAGCTTTCTGTTGCCATGAAACGTGCGCCGCCAGGCGCACGCAAAAAAGCCGCCCTGCATCCCCGTCCGGGGACAAGGCGGCTTTTTATTTCTGCCGTTCTTTCTATACTTTCTATTATTTATTAGAAAATTCTTCTTACAGCCAGAACCTTCTTATAGTCTGCATTCGATACGATAATTCCTGTCTTGGCGGTGGACGCGTGCACGATCTGTCCATTGCCGATATAGAGAGCCACATGACCGGAATAGCAGATCAGGTCGCCCGGCTGTGCATTTTCCAAACCGTCTACCGCATAACCCTGGCTGCGGTCTGCAGAGGACGAATGAGGCAGGCTGATACCAAAGTTTGCATACACGCTCATGACAAAGCCAGAGCAGTCGGCTCCCTCTGTAAGGCTGGTTCCTCCGTATACATAGGGATTTCCCACAAACTGCAGTGCGTACTCCGCAACTGCAACACCCATTTCGCTTCCGCTGCCAACCGAGTAGGTGGTTGTACTGCTGCCGGAAGAAGTCTGGCTCTGTGCGGCCTTTGCAGCAGCCGCCTCTCTTGCCTTCCTTCTCTCCTCTTCTTCCTTGGCAAGCCTTCTCTCTTCCTCTTCCTTGGATTCTGCCTGCACAAACTCTGAGTGCAGAGTCACATAAGCGGTGGACACCCAGCCGATACCTTCCTCTATATCTACCTTTACCCAGTTTTCCGTCTCCTCCAGCACCACCAGATCGTCATCTATGGGCACCAAACCCAGTACAGACGCCTCAAGGCTGGGCTCTGTCCTGACCTTCAAGGTGGTAGTGGTTACAGTTGCAATCCTGGTTCCCACCTGCTTTGCAAGCTCCACAGCCGCCTCTCCCGTCACACAGTACTCCGCTTTTACATAGCCTGTAACAGAGCCGGAGGTAATCTGATACCATCCGTTCTCCTCCGCGAGAAAGGTTCCTACAGAATCATCATACAGCTTTCCAACGATTTCGCCCTCTTCGCTGGGAATGCTGCGCACATTTACATAATCATTTACCTGAGCGATCACCAGGTTGCGGAAGGTTTCCTCCTCGCTTGGCTGCTCCTCCTCTTCTACCTGCTCCGGCATCAAAATAGATTGTATCTCCAAAGCCGTACCGCTTACATCCGTGGTAATATTCTCAAGTGTATTTCCCTTTGCAATGGTCAGATCAACGCCGCCGCTGGGCAGAACCGTTGTGGCTGCCGCCGCATCCGCCGTAATGCTCATTCCCGAAAAAGCCATGACTGCCGCCAAAGCATATGCTGTTACCTTCACTGAGCCGTGAACCATACCGTCCTCCTGTGACCAATTTCCCATTATTTGTTACGAATTTATTACATCTGTTAACAAATATATCACTAAAAGATTCTTTTGTCAACTATGGGAATAATTTGGAAAATATCCTGAGAATCCAGTATTTCTGCGGCCTTCAGGCATCTGTCCAAAAAAAGAACCGCAAATTTGCGATTCTTTTTTCTAAGAAATTTTTTTAATTTCTTTATAAAATCTTAAAAAAGGCAAAATCGTCAAAATCTGTCAGCTTCGCTGTCAGCTCCGGTCACAATAGCTGGCGGCGCTGATGGCTGCATTGGCCCCGTCCGCTACCGCTGTGACGATCTGGCGCAGGGGCTTCTTTCTGGTATCTCCCGCTACAAAAATGCCCGGTCTGTCCGTCACTCCGTCCTCTCCGGCCAAAATGTATCCAGCCTCATCCCTGGCCGCTATGTTTTCCAGAAGGGCCGTATTGGGATGTATGCCCACCGCAATAAATACGCCGGAAACCTCAAGGGAAGATTCCTCTCCGGTCTTTAAATCCTTTACCACCAGGGCCTCCACAGCATCCTCACCCTGTATCTTTGTAACCGCATGGCTGTACAATACGGTGATATTGGGAATCTGCTTTAACTCCTCCTGCAGAATCTTTGCCCCCCGCAGCTCATCCCTTCTGTGGATCAGATATACCTTCCGGCAGATCCGGGACAGATAAATGGCATCCTCCAGGGCCACGTCGCCGCCGCCCACTACGGCAGTGTTTTTTCCCCGGAAAAAGGCCCCGTCGCAGGTGGCGCAGTAGGACACTCCCTTTCCGGCAAAGGCTTCCTCGCCGGGCACGCCCAGCTTTGCGTGCTCTGCCCCTGAGGCCAGAAGCACTGTTTTCGTCTCAAGGGCTTCCTCTTTTGTTTTTACAATTTTATAGCTTCCTCTATCCTCAACAGACTCCACCTCAGCTTCCTTAAAGGCCACTCCCAGCTTATCCGCATGTGCCCGAAACTGCATTCCCATGTCAAATCCGTTGATCCCAGGCATTCCCAGGTAATTGTCTACCTCATAGGTGGTCAGCACCTGTCCTCCGCTCATGGGATTTTTCTCTATCACCAGGGTGTCAAGTCCGGCTCTTTTTCCATAAATGGCCGCTGAAAGACCTGCTGGGCCCGAACCGATAATAATCAAATCATACATTTATCTTAACTGTGCCTCCCTTCTGACATACGGTAAA
This sequence comes from Candidatus Acetatifactor stercoripullorum, assembly GCF_944382095.1. NCBI lineage: Bacteria > Bacillati > Bacillota > Clostridia > Lachnospirales > Lachnospiraceae > Acetatifactor > Candidatus Acetatifactor stercoripullorum. The sequence continues at coordinate 11,727 of NZ_CALWMU010000030.1, read as the reverse complement.
TCCGTCGTTTTCCTGTCTTTTCATAGTGTAGCAGTTTTTATCTGGAAAAGCAAGGCTGCATGTGATAGGCTATAGAGGAGAATGGATGTCTTTACGGCACCCGGGAAAGGAAGTACTATGGAACCGTTTTTACAAGAAAAAAAAGAGCCTCCCAAAACCGCCCTGATCACCGGAGCCTCCAGAGGCATCGGAAGGGCCTGCGCAGAAGCCTTCGCAGAGGCCGGTTATTCGCTGCTTCTAACCTGCAGCAGGTCCATGGAGGAGCTTGTGGCGCTGACAAAGGAGCTCTCTGCACAGTACGGAGGCTGTTACAGGCCGCTCAGGGCCGATATGGGCAATATAGAAGAGGTGGCCCAGGTGTTTTCAGGGCTTTCCTCACTGGATGTGCTGATCAACAACGCAGGCATCTCCTATGTGGGGCTTTTATCTGAAATGTCCCCGGCGGACTGGAGACGGCTTATGGCCGTAAACCTGGATTCCTGCTTTTATGCCTGCAAATATGCCATTCCACTGATGCTGAAAAAGCATTCGGGGAAAATCATCAACGTCTCCTCGGTGTGGGGCAGCGTGGGGGCTTCCATGGAGGTGGCCTATTCCGCCTCCAAGGGGGCGGTAAACGCCTTTACCAGGGCGCTGGCAAAGGAGCTGGCTCCCAGCAACATTCAGGTAAACGCAGTGGCCTGCGGAGTGATTGACACCTCCATGAACGCCTGCTTTTCCAAGGAAGAGCTGGAGGCGTTAAAAAGGGAAATTCCCGCTGACAGACTGGGAACGCCCCAAGAGGCTGCCGCTCTCATCCTGCAGACCGCCCAGGCTCCTTCCTATATGACAGGCCAGATTATCACAATAGACGGCGGATGGTGTTGACCATCCGCCGTACCTTCTCACGCCTCTTTTCCGGGAAACGTTCCGCCATTTTCCTGCAGGCGGTCAAAGCAGCTTGTCCCCGCTTCCGATTCCCTCTTCCATCTCTTTTTCCGTGGCCACAACGGAATTTAAGTCTCCGTCCGGCACCAGAGAATTTACAATTTTTTCCATTTCTTCCTTGGACCGCGCGTCTTTGCAGCGAAGGATCAAATGCTCCTTCTCGGTTTCTGTCAGCCCGGCGTAGCCTCGCAGAGCCGGTTCGTTCCCAGCAAGGGCCATTCCAAAGCCCAGGGGCAGCTCCCCAAAGGGAAATCCAGTTTCTCCAGTGGTTCCTCCGATATCCATAGCACACTCTCCTTTTTCCATGCAAGCCTTATCAGCTCTATCCTTATCGGTATCTGACAGGTATTATGTGCATTTGGGAGTATTTTATGCTAAAGCTTCATAAACGCCTCGGCCGCCTCTAAATCCGCATAGCCGTAAAGTTTCACGCTGTTTGTCATAATGTCAAAGGTAAGATTTCTGTTTTCCCTTGCATATTCCACCACATACCGTCCGTACAGCTCCAGCATTTTGTCGGAGTAGGTGCCAAGCTCTCCCCGAAGGTAGGTCTCATAGGAGGTATTATAGAGGTTGTCGTCATAGGTGTGGACGCTTCTTGCGTTTTGTGCAAGATGGGGATACTTTTGGGAAAATTCTTCCATCCATCCCACCTGAAGCTTTACAATCTGCTCGATGATCTGCTTCTTTTCCTGGGAAAGCGCGGGAAAATGATCCTTGATCTTTTCATATTCCCCGGGGGCAGTGCTTTCCATCATACGTCCGTACTTTTCCTCGATCAGATTATGTCCTCTTTCGTATTCCCGGCGGAAATCATATAAATACTGCAGAAGCATGGTGCGGTTCCAGGTGAGATACTGGCTTTTTCGCATAATGGAAAAGGTGGGCCAGTCGTTCTGGCAGCTGGCTCTTCCCCCTACATTATGGACCTTGTCAAAGGCCTCAAATTCCAGTCTGGCAATCTCTTCCACCAGCTCCTCATCGCTTTTTACGCTGATGCCCGCCTTATATACCAGCTCCTGGGTATGGGCGTCCAGATAGGAATCCGTATCGCTGATAAAGCTGTTGTCATACAGCTCCTTTGCCAGAAAAGCCCCTGTCTGTTCGATCAGCTCCTCCGGGTTTTTTTCTCTTAGAATCCCCGCAAGCAGTCCGCACAGGGTTTCCCCGGCAGAAAGCAGCAAGGTGCTTTTATAAAGCCATTTATCGTGGGGCGGATATTTCCCTTCTATATAATGCTGCAGCTTCATAGCTTCCCTGACGCCGTCCGCCAGCATGATACGAGCCGTCACCTGATCCCCGCGCCCCTTCATTCTTCCATAATTATACTGGGCCGTCTGGGCAAAGCGGGCGCTGCTCTCCGCCAGCTTCAAATATCTTATGTTCTCCGGGTATCCCATGAAAAGCTTTTGGCGGAATTGAGAAAAAATCCCCTCCTGATCCACAAAAACCTCTCCGTTTACCGCCGCCGCAAGAGCCGCGTCCGGCACACTGCTCCAATCGATGTCCTCGTAGCGCTCTGCCTGCAGCAGCCCTTTGTAAAAGCCGGAAATGGTCATAACGCCTCTTCTTCCCCGGCCGGTATCCGTCACCACTCTTTGAAAGCCCTTAAACTCCACAGGCAGGCTCTCATAGGCCTTAGAAAGCGCCTCCCCTATCTCCTGGTAGGTTTCCTCCGTCACCCAGAGGCAGAAATCAGGCCCCCAGTCGTGATCTCTGGAATACCGGTCGTCAAAGCCGAAGCAGTCCGAGCCCTTCCCCACAAGCCCTGCTGCAATTTTATCCTTGTACGGGGCAAATTGTTGTTCCAGCATAGGTCTGCCGTAGGCTTCATAATATTCTCTGGACAGGGCAAGTCCCTGTTCATCCTCCCTGGCCGCTGCGGCCTCGCAGAGGGAAACGTTTTCCGCAAGCCTCCTGTAATGCTCATTCTTCCCAAGGCTTGCCTCTATCCTGTTCATGGCTTTTCTGAATGTCTCCGCAGCCCGGGCGTACTCCTTCTTTTTATAATAGTAGGAGCCCATGGCCGAGAGGGCCGCCGCATAATGGGTGTCCTCCACGCCCATTTCTTGGAAGGCCTCTGCTGCTTCCTTTGCATAGGCAAATGCCGCCTCATCCTGACCAAGGTTCAGACAGGTTCCCGCAAGGTTTGCCCTGCTTACCGCCGCTTCATACGCGGCCTTGTTTTTTTCTGCAATCTCAAGAGCCTTTTCCTGGCACTGCCCTGCCCTTTCAAACTCTCCCATCTCCTGATACAAAAGACTTACGTTATTGTACAGGCTGGCCTTAAGCATATCGTCCTCAGGAAGCAGTCTGTCATAAACCTCCTTGGCCTGCCTGTAGCAGTCCAGAGATTCCTGAAGGCTTCCTCCCGCCCTGTAAGCCGTTGCGGCATTCAACAGGGTTGTGGCATAGGGAATGCTGTCCGTAAGTCCCATCTGCCTTGCCAGATGAAGGGCCTGCCCAGCCGCCTCATAGGAATCCTCTGTGCGGCTGGTCTCCCGGTAATAGCCAATCAGTTCGTTTAACAGCGAAAGAAGGCTGTTGTCATCTCCCTCCCTCTGGGCCTGGGAAACGCTTTCCTTAAGCAGCCGCTCCGCCTCCTGCCCCTTGTTTTCCCCGTAATATTCATCCACCTGTTTCAAAATTGCTTCTACGTCCATTTTTACCTCATTTCATTTTCTCCCGAATCTGGGCAAACTGCTGCCTGGTCAATGGATTCTTGGAGGGAAAATGCAGCAGCTTCTCCAGATATCCTTGTTTTTTTACGATTTCGATGCTTTTGGGGTAAACCAGCTCAAATACCAGGGAAATATGTCCCACAACATGATCCACCGCCGTCTTTTTCAGGCTCCGCAGCACTGCATGTCCCTCAAAAAAGCTTTCCATCACCTGGGGGGAAACCTGTTCACCATAAAGCACCTCTGTACTCACATTATAAATCTCCTCCAGGGGAAATTCCACATTTACCTTTAAAATATCTATTTTGTCCGCATCCCGCAGGATATTGCAGAACATTGCCGTCCTATGATCCAGATTTTCAGGAATCCGGTAGGCGCTGTGGTAAAAAACGGCTGTCCGTATCAGTCCGTCCTCGCTGTCTTCTTCCACAAAATCCCGGATGCTTACAGCGGACTCAGCTTCCCCAAACAAAAGCTCAGCCCCGTACCTGGCATGATCAATGGAAAGGGCGTCATTGAAGGTTCCATATCTCCTTTGCTGCTCAAATCTTCCCAAATCATGAAGCAGGCCAATCAGCCATGCAAGGTCTCTATCCTCTTTAGACAGTCCTAAGGAATCGGCGATTTCCTCACATAATTGACTTACCCTGAAGGTGTGCTCCACCTTAAGCCGGATCATATCCTTCTGCACATCAAAACCATTTACATACGCCCAAAAGGCGCTTTTTGCTCGCTCTCTGTCTATCTGCATATCCTTTCTCTCTCCTTTTCAGCTCTGATAATACTGCGCCTGGGCATTCCACATTTCCCGGTACAGCCCCTCCTCCTTTTCCAGCTCAAAATGGCTGCCCCGCTGAACCACCCGTCCCCCGTCAAAAACAAGAATATCCTGACAGAAACGGCAGGAAGCCAGCCTGTGGGAAATATAAATGGCTGTTTTGCCACCCGCTATTTTGTCAAATCCTGCATAAACCTCACATTCTGAAAGAGGATCCAGGGCTGCGGTAGGTTCATCCATAATCACAAAGGGCGCGTCCTTATAGATGGCTCTGGCAATGGCTATCTTCTGCTTTTCCCCACCGGAAAATACCACCCCTGTATCATCAAATTCCCTGTCCACATAAGTATAAATTCCATCCTCCAGCTTTTCCGGAAGCTCTCCTAAGCCCGCCCGTTCCAAGGCATCCTTCACTCTTCCCTCATCCGCCTGTGTATTTCCCGCAATATTTTCCCCAAGGGGAAAGGAAAACAGCTTAAAATCCTGAAACACCACAGAAAAAAGCTTGCAGTATTCCTGATGATCATACTCCCTGATATCCACGCCGTTTACCCGGATACAGCCCTCCGTCACGTCATACAGCCCGCAGAGCAGCTTGATAAAGGTGGTCTTTCCGGAGCCGTTCTTCCCTACAATAGCCATCCGTTTTCCAATGTCCAGCTTCAGATTCAGGTCCCGAAGCACATATTCCTCGCTTCCCGGGTACCGGAAGGACACATGCTCGAATTCCACGGACAATTCGCCCTCTCCAGGCTCCTCCAGCTTTTTTACGCCTTGCTTTTTCCCCTTTCCCAAATCCATGTACTCCCCGTAATCCCTTGCATAAAGAGCCACCTGCTTCATATATCCCATAGAATCCGCAAGTCTGGCTGCCGCCTTGGAAAACTGCAGGATACTGGAGGCGTAGGTGACCACGCCGCCCACGGAAATCACCCCCGCATAGGCTCTCAGTCCGGTAAACAGATACACAAGCAGGCCGGATAAGTCCGAAAGGCTTCTGCCAATCAGCTGTTTTCTCACAAACAGTCTTGTCTGGGCCTTCTCGCCCTGTTTCATCCTTTCAGCGCTTTTTTCCGTATCCTCCAAAATGATCTTCTGCTGTCCGTAAATGCGCAGATCCTTCTGGGCGTCAGTTCTGGACAAGATATCCATATAATAATCCAGCTGATTGTATTCCCTGGCCATATCATCTTCCATTTCCTTTAACCGCGCAGTATAACCAAGACTCAGCTTGTAGTTAAACACGATCATAGCCCCCAGCAGACAAAAGAGAATCGCCGCACTCTGCCAGGAGGCGATAAAGCCCTCTCCCGCCCCGCTTTTTCCTGCAAACAGCGGCAGTAAAATACAAAGGGAAATAAAAATGGATACCACGGAGGTAATTAAAAATTCAAGCTGATACAGCATCCAGCCCACTGTGCCCAAGGAGGAATGATTCTGCCCTCTGAACCGAAGCTCCTGCACATGAAAATCCTCCAGATACTCATAATCCATTTTCAAAGCCTTCTCGTTGAGATATCCAGCCTCGATCTCCTTGATATATTCATTTTTCCGGTTAAAGCTCTCTCTCGTCCAAGCCTGCAGCATCTGCAGAAGCATATTCACAAAAAGCGCCCCCAGGGCATATCCAAGCAGCTCCCCCAGCTGTGCGCCTGCATACACCTGATCCAGCAAAAAGCCCATGAGCACCACTGTAATATAAGGGCGCACCGCCTCCAGCACAGCGGCGCATGTCATGTTTAAAACGATTTTTTTCTGCTTTCTGCAAAAGTCCGAGAGGAGCCTTAAAATAGCCTTAAAGTCTTGCCGATTCATAAAATATGCCCTCCTCTCCCCCTTCCTGCGCTACATATTCATCTCCCATAATGCGGCTTCTTTCCTTACGCTTTTCCTGCTCCTTATAATACCTGCTTTGAACCTGGTACAGCCTGGCATATCTGGTATCCCCCGAAAGCAGGCTTTCATGGGTGCCCTCCTCCACAATTCTTCCGTGCTCTAAAAGCACGATTCTGTCGCAAAACCGGGTGCTTGATAATCTGTGGGAGATATAAAGAGCCGTCCGCCCCCTGGCTGCCTCGTTAAACTTCAGATACATCTCATTCTCCGCAATGGGGTCTAAGGCCGCGGTAGGCTCGTCCAGAATCAAAAAAGGAGCCCTTTTATATAATGCCCTTGCAAACAAAAGCTTTTGCTTTTCCCCACCGGAAAAATCAACCGCCTGTTCGTTGACCTCCTTGATCAAAAGAGACTCCCCCTTCTTAGGCAGTCTTTCATATTTTTCATAAAAGCCAGAAAGCTTCAGGCTCTGCTCCAGATCACAGCTTCGGGCTTCTCCGGCATCCCTTCCCGTAATGTTTTCGTCCACCGACAGAGGCAGCAGGGTAAAATCCTGAAACAGCACGGATATCAGACTATAATATTCCTCTCTGTCATAATCCCTCACAGGAATGCCGTTTAGAAGAATCTCTCCCTCTGTGGGCTGGTAAAAGCCGCAGATCAGCTTTACAAGGGTGGTTTTTCCTGCTCCGTTCAGCCCAAGCAGCGCCAGCTTCTCTCCCGGTGCAATGGTCAGATTGATATGGGAAAGAACAGGCTCCTTCTTTCCCGGATACCGGTACGATACATCCCGAAGCTCCAGCTGCGCTCCCCTCTCTGCCTGTGTCTCTGCCTGTGTCTCTTCCTGTCTCTCATCCTGCTTTTTCTTTTGTTCTTCCTGTTCTTCTTTTTGCTGTTTTTCTTTTCCCCATTGGTTTTCCATATCCAGCATTTCCCGGATATAGCTTATAGCCACACATCTGGGAGATAATGTCATCAGCATGCGGATCATCGTCTCAAAATAAGAGGAAAATCCATTCACCAGGCCCATGTACCATACAAACTCCGCTGCAGCCAGCTCTCCCTCCACCAGCTTCAAAAGCAGATAGCCCCACACAAAGCCATTTACCAGAAAGCGCACCACGCAGTCGGAAAAGCTCTTTAAAAAATACCAGTTGTGGATTCCCCGGAAAATTCCGTCCATATGAGTGAGAGAGTCCTCATATTTCTGTAAAATCCAGTCTGCCAGTCGGTAGATACGAATATCCTTGCCGGAGGAGCTTTCCATGGACTGCCTGCTGATATAAGCGGTTTCCCTGGCATAACGGCTCAGCTCTCCCTGTTGGCTGGTATGCTTCCGTCTTGCCACGCCCAAAAGCCACAGACTGATGCCCACAGAGGCTGCCTGCAGAAGCAAAAGCAGCAGACTCTGCCTTCCCAGCAAAATTCCATAAAGGATCACGGCTGCTGCCGCCTCCAGCATAACCGGCGCATCATTGGCAGCGCTGACAAAATTATAGGGATTGCGCAAGGATCTCCAGGTATTGCCGATGATTTTCTGATTTTCCGGAGCCTCCGTCACATCATAATCCATGTCCATGATCTTTTGGAAGCAGCGCTTGGCATAATAATTCCGCAAAAGCGCACTGTTCCGGTATCTGTACTGGATCATGCTCTCTGCTGCAAGATTTAAGCACCACATAGTAAGGGCAAGGGCAAAAATGCCGCCCACAAGATACTCCATGCCCCGGCCCTCTTCCAGCCCCCGCACCACCCATGCCGGAAGCAGCGTTCCCAAATAGGCCGCAGACACGCTGGGAACAATGGGCAGAAGCTGATACCAAAACAGCTTCCTGTCATATTCCCAGGCACACCGCATATTATACAAGAGGTTACTGACAATTCCGTATTTTTGTTTTTTTCCTTCTTTAAAAATATGAGAATATTCTATCATGGCCGCCCCTCACTTCTTCTGTTTCCCATGGTACAAAGAAACCCTGATAATTACCGCCTATTCAATCAAAAGACCCTTGCGCTCATATCTTTCCTTTAGTCTTTTCGGCACGTTGTCATCCGCCACAAGCCTGTCCACCTTATGAAGAGGAAGCACCTTTTTCTGAGAGCGTTTTCCCAGTCTGCTGGAATCCATAACCACTATTGTCTGCCGTGCCTGCTGCGCCAAAAGCTCAATTACCCCCACCTCCTGCATTCTGAAATCCGTAAACCCCTCCTGATCATCCACCGCATCTATGGACAAAAAGGCAATATCCGGATAATAGCTGGAAAATTCATTTTCACAAACTCTTCCGTAAGTGGCTTTTTCTATTACGTCTACCATGCCGCCGATAACAATCAGATGAATATAGGAATTCTGCATTAAGATATTGACCGCTGCCAGATTGTTGGTAATCACCGTAATTTTATCGTTTCTAAAAGCAAGCTCCTGGGCCAGAATGGTATTTGTGGTGCCTGCATTTAAAGCCACTACATCCCCCGGATGGATACACCTTAATGCCTTTCTTGCGGCTTCCCTTTTTAAATCAATATGTATGATCTCTTCCCCGGAAAAATCCGAAAGCGCTGTCAGGGAATTGGGCAGGCAGGCGCCTCCCCGCACGCACCTGACAAGACCGTTTTTCTCCATGCTTTTTAAATCCCGTCTCACCGTATCTATGGACACATGCAGAAGCTCTGTGAGGTCTGTGATCCGTACCACTGATTGCAGCTGTACCTGTTGTAAAATAATCTCTATCCGCTCACTGTAAAGCAACATACCCATCCCTCCGCTTTTCCATTTTTAACAGTGATCTCCGGCAAAATGTTCTCTGATTTTTAAAGCTCTACAAGCTTATCTCCGGCAAAATAATAAATGTTCTCTTTCTTGTATCCATACTTTGAATTTGGGACAGCGATATGCGGCTCAAATGTAAAATACTTTACGTCACCGAGCTTTGTCTTATTGCCCTTCTCGATATAAATTCTATCCTTCTTGATCTTCACAATAGAATGTCCCAAATTTCCCATAAAATCAAGATTTACAAATCCATTTTCCGTTATACACTCATTCATATGATAGTATAACTCTTCAAATGTTGTTTCCCTCACAGCATAACGCAATAGCTCTGTATGCAGCATTTCTTCCATCTGCAGTCCGCTTTTCCATTCCGCATTTTTGATGTGATTTATATCATCTATCACATTCCCATTTTCCAGAATTATGGTTCTGGCATAATCACCCCATATGTTCCCCCTCTGAGGACTTAAATCAATTGTGATAATATCGCTATCTTCTATGACTTTATCGCTAGTTACATACTTCTTGCCTGATACTGAAACCGTTGTTTCATCCCCGGCAAATACAAATGCCCCCACATCCCAATACCAAAAAGAATCCGCCCCCCATTCTAACAGCCTTTCCTCGCACAGCCTGCGTATTTCAAGTAAATTCATCCCCGGTTTAATGACTTGCTTTATGTATTCTATGGTCTGTTTCGCCGCTGACTGCACCTGACTATAAACACCCCTTTCCCATTGCACATACTTTTCAATCAGCTTAGGCTGTATCAATGGATATGTCCAATTTTCAGGCAGATCATCCATAAGCACAACCTCCTCCATCTCGCTTTCCAGCTTTCCGGAAAACTCTTCTATCTCCGCAAAGCATAAAAGCCCGAAGGATTCTTCCCCTACCTCATTCACTCTGGTTTTTCCCGTGACAGAATATACGCACAGCGGCTCTATGGTAAATTTAACAGCCCCTGTTTCTTCCCGCAGTTCTCGCTTGGCAGTTTCAAGAATATCTTCACCGGCCTCCCTGTGTCCGCCCGGCGCTTCGTAGGTATCACGCTCCCTGTGCTTGCAAAACACCCATTTGCCATTACTTTTGGAAATGATGACAGCAAACTTTAATAAGGAATCCTCTGCCGTATCGTAAAATTTTACTTCTAACATTTTATTTTTCCTCCCCCTGCCGAAAAATCATTCTTCTGTCAACGATCTCACCCTGCGTTGCGTTATCCTGTCATTTTCAGCAATCGCTCCGCATAATATCGGTGATGTTGGATCATATTTACTGCAGTTTCTTGCCACGTTTTCTGCGCTGCTGTTCGCATAGCAGTACTTGCAGCCATTTTTACAGGTATGATAGGCACCGATTTCCACGCTCTCCATGCACCCACACTCCGCACGCTGGTTTCTATCTTTTCCAGCCTTTATCCTGCCGCCGATGATTTTTTCTATCAATTCCTTATCGATACAGCAGTTATGTTTTATTCCACACTCTGACAGGTCGATGCTTTCCGCACAGCTGCCTGTATCCATTCCATTTCTTTTTGCAATCCGGCTTATCTTCTTTGCAAACTCTGGCAGCTGGTATCTATCCATTTCATAGGCGCCCAGTAATTCCATGTTTTTTCTGTTTTTTGCATATTCATCCACGAAGCTTATCACGCACTTTTCCGTAAAGCCTTTCAGCGCCATTGCAATCTGCTCAAATGCCTTTAGGTGATACGCCGGCGTATATCTTTGGGAAAAGATAATAGGATCGTATCTCCAGATAACCTTTTCCTTTCCTATTCTGTCCGACAAAGCCTGAAAAACGGGAATCATCTTCTCCCTTTTGTGCGGAATGCCCGGTTCCATATCCCTTCCATATCCGGTCAATGTAAACTGAAAATAGTAGTGATACGCTGAAAGCTCCTCCAGTCTTTCCATCATAGGCTCCGGATTTTTCGTCCAGAAAACAATGCAGTCCACCACATCCGGCGTTATCTCGATTCTGCTCACCTGATGGGTATTCATTGGATTTCTTACATACACAAAGCCCTCTTTTATTCTGTTGTAAAACCATTGGGAATAGTAATTGGGAATATCCGTCCGGCGGCTCACACTTAATATCATCTGTATCCCTCTCTAACCCTGAAGCTCTTCGTCAGCATTTCTATCAGGCACCACGGCTGCAAAAAATTTTATAATAATTATATCATAGGAAAAACCCCTTGCAAACGTAACATTTGCAAGGGGAAAATAACGTCCTTTCATTTTTTTAATTGTGCTATTATGTCTTCAAATTCCGAACCTTCGCGAAGGAATGTGTATTCCTCATTGTTTGCTAACTCGTCGGTGATTGTTTTTACCAGTTTACTGGAAAAAAATGTAGAACTGCTGCCATTGATATTACGATATAACTGGTAATCTTGCGTATTCCATTCTTTTTTCATGGCAGGTAACATTTTTTGAAGAATAGACAGACTTCTGCCCTTATCTTTTTTTACGAAAGCAAGCTGCAAATGGGCATTATAGCGCATCCACTCTGGAAAACAAAACTGGCGGGTAACGGCTTCATACATATCTGCAAAAAAGTCTGCATCCTTTTCCCGTTTTTCCTGTAATGCGATTTCCAGCATATTTACTAAAGCAATCTGTATCTCGGTCACACCTTTAAGTATCCTGTTGTCCCGCAAATTAAATGATGCTCTATCAAGCAGATTGTTTTATGCTCATTTCGACTCCCATAGGGATATCAGT
>NZ_CALWMU010000029.1:0-39512 GCF_944382095.1 Candidatus Acetatifactor stercoripullorum | reverse complement strand
TTTCGCCAGTTTGAACAGACCCATTCCATGGAAAATGTGATTTATAATGAGCTTCGTATGCGTGGTTACAGTGTGGATGTAGGAGTTGTACCTGTCGCTGAAAAAGATCGGAACGGGAAAGTAACACGTAAGCAGTTGGAAGTCGATTTTGTGTGTAATCTAGGTTCTTCCAGATACTATATTCAATCCGCCTACACCCTGCCTGATGAAGCAAAGCGCACTCAGGAGGTCAGACCATTCAGAAAGATTGATGATTCTTTCAAGAAAATCATCATTACCATGGACATGGTGCCAACGCAGTATGATGAATATGGTATCCTGACCGTAAACATCTATGATTTTCTGCTTGATCCCAAATGTCTTGAAAAATAAAGAAGCAACAAAAATGTGCGCAATAAACATAATACCCCGGGCATCATAAAGTATCCCTTCTGGCAAGAGACGTACCAGAATCCGCAGGCAGTCTATGCCTGTGTGAATTTTGGAGAGGATTTTGGGCAAATCGCGTTTTTAGGGCGGTCTCTTATTTGCAGGCTCTATTTGAGCATGCGTACGAAATTACCGCCCTGAAAGAAAAACCTGCCGTCAAAGGACATTGTTTCGGTGGAAATGCAGGTAAAGCCCAGTTTTTTGAGCAGGTTACAGGAGGGAGTGTTTTCCAATGCCGTTCCAGCTGTGAACTGGGCTTCCGGAGATTCCTTTGCAAGGTGGTCGATCAAGGCCTTTGCTCCCTTGTCATCCGTGGGCAGCGGGGCATCGTAAATGGCATACTTGGATTGGCAGAAATCAATCCAGATTTTTTGCAGCTCTGGCCAGTCAGATTCCTGCAGGATGCGAATGTGTAATCTATCTGTCTGGAATTCCATTCGTGTCTCCTTTTGGACTAAAATCAAGAGATAGCCGTCAGCGCCGCTTTTGTGGCATGGATGACAGTGGTGTCAAATACGGGAAGAGGCGAATCCTCCTGGTGAATCAAAAGTCCACTTATTGTTCAAGAGTGGTATCCCGGCTGATCAGCACTGGAGTAATCACTCTGTGAATGGGGCCTTTTGCCAGGGCGGGCTTTCTTTTTTTGCGCTCGTTCATCTGCTCTACCAAAATTTCCATGGCGGCTGCAGCGATCTTATCGATCTGCTGTCCTACGGTGCTGGTGGGGATAACCGCTTCGCTGGAAATGGGGGAATTGTCGAATCCTATAATGCGGTAGTCATCCCGCAGGCAGCCGTGAAGCTGCATGAGAAAGTTGAGCAGAATATTGGCGTAGGTGTCGTTGGCGAGAAAAATACCCTTTCTCATGCCGGCGTACTTCTCATCCAGGTATCTGGCAAGCCTTTGGATGGCGGCCTTGTTTTCCTGATAGGAGTTTCCAAGATCCTCTAACAGAAGCTCATGGGGCACATAGTGTTCTGCACAGAGGTCAAGAAAACCCTGTATCCGGCCATAGGCTGGCACCTGGGGCGGCACATCCACGTTGATGTGGATCAGTACATCACAATGATTTTTGTACAGCAGGCTGGCTGCCTGCACGCCTCCCATATAGTTGTCCGTGTTTACGCTGCAGGTATATTGATCCTCTCTTTCAATGGTCACAATGGGAATATGATAGGAGGCAAGCTCCGCAGAGGGAATGGTGTGGCTGAGCACAATCATTCCCTCGATATTGTATGCCAACAGCTCGCGGATGTAACGGCGCTCGGTCTCTTCGTTGGAATTACCGGCAAATACCAGAAACTTATAGCCGTAGGTCTCATAGGAGGACAAAATCTGGTTGAGCATTTCGGAATAGTAGTGCAGATAAAGATTGGGCACAATGATACCCACAAATTCGGTTTTGCCGCTGGCCAGTATCCGTCCAACCTTGTTTTCCTTATAATCCAGATCCTCCAGGGCCTGGGCGATGATTTGCTGGTTTTCCAGAGTAAGAGAGTCTGGATTGTTAAAATAGCGGGAAATGGTGGTTTTTGAAAAATGAGTATATTTAGCGATATCCGCGAAGGTCACCTTGTTGCTCTTCATGAATAAAATCACTCCTTGCCGGGATAGTGTTTTTCTTATTATAACAGAGGAAAAAAGCAGTGGCAAGAGAAAAAGTAACCGGTAAAGTAACCGGTTATGTGCAGTTTCCATAAATTTCAGTGGGGCGGGCTGGAGAATATGACGAAAATCTGGAAAACACTTGACGTATTCCTTGCTGCGCGCTATGATATGCTCATAAAGTAACCGGTTACTTTACCGGTTACTCCAAAGAAAGAAGCAGATAAGGTAAACAAACAAAGAAAACAAAAGGCAAAAAAGTGAGAAAAGAAAAAACCGATAGGAAGGGAGAGGCAGAGGTGGAAGGAAAAAGGGCAGCAGTAAACGGAAAGAGGACTACAAGGCAAAAGCTTTTGTATGTGAAAAAGAACTGGCAGTTGTATTTGTTCTTCTTGATGCCGGCACTTGTGATTACCATTATATTTAAGTATCTTCCCATGGGAGGAATATTGATCGCGTTTGAGGATTACAATGTGCGCCTGGGGATTCTGGGAAGCGAATGGGTGGGACTTGAGTATTTTGAGAGATTTTTGTCCTCGCCTGATTTTATGGCGTATCTCTTAAACACGTTGAAGCTGAGCCTGTACGGTCTGCTTTGGGGATTCCCGGTACCGATCATTCTGGCTCTTTTGCTCAACAGAATCAGGAGAAAGGGCATAAAGAAGAAAATTCAGCTGTTGATTTACGCCCCCAATTTTATCTCCGTCATTGTCCTGTGCGGTATGGTGAGAATGTTCCTCTCCCCGGTGGGGCCCTTGAACCAGCTTTTGGGGAGCAGTACAAACTGGATGACCATGCCGGAGGCCTTCAGGACCATTTACATAGCAAGCGGCATATGGCAGACGGCGGGATGGTCCTCCATTATGTATACGGCGGCGCTGTCCAATGTGAGCAAGGAGCTGGAGGAGGCGGCTATCATAGACGGCGCCAATATTCTGCAGCAGATATGGTATGTGGAGCTGCCGGCCATCAAGAACATTGTGGTGATCCAGTTTATCCTTTCCGCAGGAAATATTATGAGCATTGGATTTGAGAAGGCTTATGCGCTGCAGACCAGCATGAATCTTCCGGCATCGGAGATCATTTCCACCTATGTGTACAAGATGGGTCTGTTGTCCGGTGATTACGGCTATTCCACTGCGGTGGGTATTTTTAATTCGGTCATCAATGTGATACTGCTGCTTTTGGTAAACTGGATCGTGAGCAGGCTGAATGAAGGAGAAGGATTATAGGAGGGAGGATGCGGCATGGAGCGCAGAAAATTAAAACTGGGTATGACAGATAAAATACTTTTGACGGCGGGCTATCTTCTGCTGGGGCTGTTTGTGGTGGCAGTGGTAGTGCCCCTGGCATATGTGGTGATTGCGTCCTTTATGGATCCCAATGTGCTCAACAATCAGGGACTCAGCTTCCGGATACAGAACTGGACCCTGGAGGCATACCGCAGAGTGATGGAGGATGAGATGATATGGAGAGGATTTTTAAATTCCTTCTTTTATTCCATAACCTCCACACTGCTTTCCATCTTTATCACCCTGCTTGCGGCATATCCCATGTCCAAGAAGGAGCTGGTGGGGAGAACGTTTTTCAATACCATATTTATCATTACCATGTTTTTTGGAGGCGGACTGATCCCGACCTTCATCCTGATGAACCAGCTTCGTCTGGTGAACACCGTATGGGCGGTTATAGTGCCCGGTTCCTTTAATGTATGGAATATGATTCTTGCAAGAACCTATTATCAGTCCATATCAAAGGAGCTGTGGGAGGCCTCCCAGATAGACGGGGCAAATGAGATACAGCATTTTTTCAAAATATTGATGCCGCTGTGCAAGCCCATTATTGCCGTTTTGGCCCTATGGGGCTTTGTGGGGATGTGGAACAGCTATTTTGACGCCATGATTTATTTAAACGACGCCTCCCTGCAGCCCCTGCAGCTGGTGTTAAGATCTATCCTGATACAGAACACGCCTCAGTCCGGCATGATTGCAGATATCCAGAGCACGGCAGAAATGGCCAAGATGGCTGAGCTTTTGAAATATTCCACCATTATTGTATCCAGCCTTCCGCTGCTGATTATGTACCCGTTCTTCCAGAAGTACTTTGACAAGGGCGTCATGGTGGGTTCGGTAAAGGGCTGAGAAAGGAGAGAGCAATGTCAAAAAAAGGAAGAAAAATCATTTGTGCAGCGCTGTTGGGTGCCATTTTACTGTCTCTGACAGCATGCGGCCAGGGGGGAGTGGCGCAGGCGGATATTGACCCGGATACACCGGTATCGGAGGTGACTTTCCCGCTGGAGGAGACAAGAGAGCTTTCGTTTATCACAAACGCGCCTGCCAGAACGGAGCAGGATCCCAATAAAAGGATTATTTTTCAGCGGCTGGAGGAGCAGACGAATGTGCATATAGACTGGACCTGCTTTGTGTCGGATCAGTTTGCAGATAAGAAAAATCTGGCGCTGGCGCAGTTTGGAGCGCTTCCGGACGGTTTGTTTGTGGCGGGCATGGGAGACTATGACCTGCTGCGGTATGCAAAACAGGGGATTATTATCCCGCTGGAAAACCTGATCGACAAATATATGCCCAATCTACAGGCAGTATTTGAGAAATATCCGGAGTACAGAGTTATGTGTACTGCCCCGGACGGCCATATCTATGCTTTCCCCTGGATTGAGCAGCTGGGCGAGGGCAAGGAGGCCATTCAGGCCATTGGCAATATTCCCTATATCAACAAGAAGTGGCTGGATTTTCTGAATCTGGAGATTCCAACAACCACGGCCGAGCTGGAAGAGGTACTGATTGCCTTTCGTGATCATGCCGATGAAATAGAGGCGGAGTTTGACATCACCGGGGATGTGATCCCCATGTCCTTTATCATCAACAATGGGGATCAGGATCCCGCCTTTTTGATCAACGGGTTTGGAGAGGGCTATGGAGATACAGGGGATCACTTTGCGGTGACTGACGAAGGAGAGGTGATCTACACGGCCGTCCAGGAAGGATATAAAGAGGGAATTGCCTGGCTGCATCATCTGGTAGAGGAGGGATTGGTGGATCCGGAGGCGTTTACACAGGATTGGTCCACCTATGTGGCAAAGGGGAAAAATCACAGATATGGTCTTTGCTTTACCTGGGACATCGCCAATATTGACAATTATGAGGATTACGTTATGCTGCCTGCGCTGGCGGGGCCGGAGGGCCTGGTCAATATCACAAGGCAGAACGGCAGCGAGACCAGCGGATTTGAGAGAGGGCGCTGTGTGCTGACCTCTAACTGCAGAGATACGGCATTGGCTGCGGCCTGGATTGATCAAATGTACGCGCCCCTGCAGTCTGCCCAGAATAACTGGGGGACCTATGGGGAGGAAGGCGCCGCGAATATTTTTGAGATGAGTGTGAACGATGCGGGAGAGCCCATGCTGCGGCACCTGGACCTTGGAGACAACTCTCCTGTGGAGGTACGGGAAAATCAGTCGGTAAACGGGCCATTAGCAGTGTTAAACGATTATTACGGGGTGTATGTGACGCTTCCGGACGATGCAAAATGGAGGCTGGACAACATGCACGCCACCTATCTGGAGGATATGCACAGCAAGTATGTATTTCCCAACGTGTTTATGAGCCTTGAGGACACCAACAGGGTGTCGCAGCTGGACACAGACATCAAACGCTATGCGGAGCAGATGAAGGCCAGCTGGATACTAAACGGCGGAATTGAGGAAGAATGGGACGAATATCTGGAGAGAATGGAAAGCTATGGTTTATCCGAATATCTTGAGATCAAGCAGAAATATTTTGACGCCTATCAGGAATCATTGCAGGAGGACGCGCCATGAGTGAATTGTTGAATAAAGCGAGAGAATATGAGAGTCAGAATGTGGTAAAAATCCCCTGGGAGGAAAGACCGGTGTTTCATTTTTCAGTGCCCACAGGCTGGATCAATGATCCCAACGGGTTTTCTGATTTCAGAGGAGAGCATCATCTGTTTTTCCAATATTATCCCTATGAGACGGCATGGAATTCCATGCACTGGGGCCATGCAAGCAGTACGGATTTTGTGTGCTGGAAATATCTTCCCGCCGCCCTTGCGCCGGATGAGACCTATGACGGCGCCGGTGTGTTTTCAGGGAGCGCCCTGGAGGATGGGGAAAGACAGGTTTTGATCTACACAGGCGTGGAGGAGTATACGGAAGAAAACGGGGAGAAAAAAATCAGACAGAACCAGTGCATCGCCATAGGGGACGGCAGGGATTATATAAAGTCCAGGGAAAATCCCGTCATCACAGCAGAGCTTCTGCCTGCGGGGAGCAGCAGGGAGGATTTCAGAGATCCCAAAATCTGGAAGGAGGATGGGAGATACTATGTGGTGGCAGGAAGCAGAAATGGGGATGGCAGCGGGCAGATCGTCTTGTTTTATTCCGACGACCTGAAAAGCTGGAATTTCGGTTCGATTTTGGACCGATCCCAAAACAAGCTGGGAAGAATGTGGGAGTGCCCTGATTTCTTTCCCATGGGCAGTAAAAGGGTGCTGATGATTTCTCCCCAGGAAATGCAGGCGGACGGCCTTTTGTTTCACAATGGCAATAATGCGGCGTTTCTCATTGGTGACTACTGCAAAGAAACCCTACGCTTTTGCAGGCAGGAGGTACAGTGCGTGGACTATGGACTGGATTTTTATGCGCCCCAGACCATGCAGTCTCAGGACGGCAGGAGAATTATGATTGGCTGGATGCAGTCCTGGGATAATCCCATTTATCCCACAGAGCATCTTTGGTCCGGCATGATGACCATTCCCAGGGAGCTGACAATGAGAAATGGAAGAATCCTTCAAAAGCCGGTGCGGGAACTGGAGGCATACCGCAAAAATGAGGCCGCCTATTCCAATGTAGCTGTGGAAAAAGAGACTATTTTAGAAAATGTAAGGGGAAGAAGCGTTGACTTGGAGCTTGCAGTCAAAGGGCAGGAGTACGGAAAATTCCGGATCAGGCTGGCCTCGGACAAAAAGCACTATTCCGAAATCATATATGACAGAGAGGATGGGATATTGACCTTCGACAGAACCCATTCCGGCCTTACCAAGGATGTGCTCTGCAGCCGCAGCATGCGGGTGGACAGCCCCAGCCATGAGTTGAGACTGCGGATACTTTTAGACCGTTATTCTGTGGAAATTTTTGCAAACGAGGGGGAAAATGTGATGACCTCTCTGATTTATACCCCGCAGACCGCTCAGGATATTATCTTTTCCTGCAGTGGGAAGGCGTATATGGATGTGAAAAAATATGAAATCGAGGTAGGAAAATGACCGGATACGATGTGGTGGCATTGGGGGAACTGCTGATCGACTTTACGCAAAATGGGATGAGCGCCCAGGGGAATCCCATATATGAGGCGAATCCCGGAGGCGCGCCCTGCAATGTGCTCGCCATGCTGCAGAAGCTGGGCCGAAGGACTGCTTTTATCGGCAAGGTGGGAGCGGATGGCTTTGGCCTTCAACTGAAAAATGCCCTGGAGGAAACGGGGATTTCCTCCCAGGGACTGCGCTTTGACCAAAGGATTCCCACTACCCTTGCGGTGGTGGGCAGAAAGCCGGACGGCGACAGGGATTTTTCCTTTTACCGAAAGCCTGGCGCAGACATTATGCTGAGAACGGAAGAGCTGCCAGAGGAGCTGCTTGGCAGTGCAAAAATTTTTCACTTTGGCTCCCTGTCCCTTACGGATTCTCCGTCCAGGGAGGCTGCGAAGGAGGCGGTCAGGCTGGCAAAGGAGTCAGGGGCCTTGATTTCCTTTGACCCGAATCTGAGACTGCCGCTGTGGGATACGGAGAAAGAGGCCAGAAAACAGATACTTTATGGGCTGAGCCAATGCCAGATTCTAAAGATAGCGGACAACGAGCTGGAGTGGCTTACGGGAAAGGCAGACCATGAGGCGGCAGCCAGGGAAATTTTGTCCGAATTTGCCATTCCTCTGGTTTTTGTATCCCTGGGGAAGGCGGGAAGCATGGCCTTTTGTGGGGAAAAGATGGTTCGTGTCAAGGCCTTTGTACAGGAGAATCCTGTTGACACCACAGGGGCGGGAGACACCTTTATGGGCTGTATTCTTCATCAGGTGCTGGAAAAGGGGAGCCTGAAGCTTACAGACGGGGAACTGGAGCAGATGCTGCGGTTTGCCAATGGGGCGGCGTCTCTGGTAACCATGCGCCGGGGAGCCTTGCGGGTAATGCCCAACAGAGAGGAAATCAATACCTGCCTTAAAGCTGTGACGGCAAATAAATAACAGGCTGGCCACTTCTTGGAAATGGGCGTGCATATTTTTGTAAAACCCCTAATAAGATGTAAAAAACGTTCTCAGGGGAGCCCATGAAGGAGTATATTGAAGAACGGGCAGTGGCCATTGCCAATTACATTATAGACCACAATGCCACGGTAAGGCAGACGGCAAAGACCTTTGGAGTAAGCAAGAGTACTGTACATAAAGACGTTACAGACCGATTGATGCAGATCAACCCGGCTCTTGCCAAACAGGCCAGAAAAGTACTGGATATCAATAAATCCGAGCGCCATATCCGCGGAGGTCTTGCCACCAGGGAAAAATACCAGCACAGGCTGGCAGCCTGTAATGACGGAGGGAAATAACAGAATATTCATTGCCGGAATCAAGAGCCGCCGTTTTTGTAACGGCGGTATTGATTTACCTAAAAACAGAAGATATAATGAATTCAAATGTGGGAGGGCCGCACGAAAGGCGGCAGAGCAAAATACCAATGATTCGAATTAAAAATTTTTTCAAAAAAGAAACTGTTTTTTGCATCTCGTTTCTTCTTGCCGTTATATCCTGCGTGGCAGTTTTGCCGGACGCTGCCTATCTGGCTTATCCGGACTACCGGACGCTGGCGCTTTTGTTTTGCCTGATGACCATTGTGTCAGGCTTTCAGTCTCTTGGGGTGTTTACCATATTGGGGCAGGCGCTTTTAAAAAGAGTGAGAAGCTTAAGGGGGCTTTCCTCCGCGCTGGTGTTTTTATGCTTTTTCTGCAGCATGGTGATTACAAATGATGTGGCGCTGATTACCTTTGTGCCCTTTACCATCCTGGTGTTTCGTATGATTCAAAGGCAGGAGAGGGTTTTAAAGGTGGTTGTGCTGGAAACCATCGCTGCAAATCTGGGGAGCATGGCTACGCCCATAGGAAACCCTCAGAACCTTTACTTATATTCCATCTCAGGGCTTACAGCGGCGCAGTTTGGCCGGTGTGTGCTTCCCTATGCAGGACTGTCTCTGGTTATGCTTTTAGGAATCCTTTTGTCAGAGCGCGGAGAAGCCATTGGAAAGACTGGAATGGAGAAAGAGGAAAAAAGAAAGGATTCACGCTGGTTCCTTTCCTTGATTTCGTTTCTTTTGCTGCTGATTTTGTGTATGCTTGTAGTGCTTCGCATTCTGCCTTACGGGCCGGTTCTTGTCTGTGTGGCCTTGGCTGTGCTTGTGGTAAACAGGAAGGTGTTTCTCTCGGTGGATTACTTTCTTTTGCTAACCTTTCTTTGTTTTTTCATCTTTATCGGAAATATGAAGAGAATTCCCTGGATCAACAGTCTTTTGATTTCCCTGGTGGACGGACAGGAGCTGTGGGCGGGCATTCTTGCCAGCCAGGTAATCAGCAATGTGCCGGCGGCAATCCTGCTGTCAGGATTTACAGAAAATTATGAGACGCTGATCACAGCAGTGAATCTTGGAGGCCTGGGAACGCTGATTGCCTCTCTTGCCAGTTTGATTTCCTTTAAATTTTTTGTAAGGGAATATCCGGATAAAAAGGGAGTGTTTTTGAAAACCTTTACGGTGTGGAATCTGTTGTTTCTGGCGGTTCTGACAGGCGCAGCGCTTATTCTGGCTTAAAAATGCGGGATGCGGTGTGGGGAAAAGTATGCTATACTGAAACAACAAAGAGAAGGAGGCCTGCATGGAAGGGGACAGCAAAAAGATTTCAGAGCTTGCCGAAAGGATTATGAAGCTTGCCCATGACGATATTCTGATTCATTTGAGATTTTTTGACACAGCCCTGGCCAGGCTTGCCTACAGGCAGATGCCTCAGACTGGCTGTCTGGCAACGGATGGGTCTGCGTGTTTTTACGACCCGGTGTTTGTGTTAAAGTGCTACCAGAAGGACTCGAGGCTGGTGACCAGATGCAGCCTCCATATGCTGCTTCACTGTGTTTTTTTCCATAGCTTTCAGTATGACAAGCTGGATACAGGGCTCTGGGACCTGGCTGCGGACATTGCAGTGGAAAATGTGATTCTGGAAATGGGAATTGCAGGCGCGGCATTAGAGCAGGATGAGGAGGAGGGAAGAAAACTGCGGTTCTTGCGGGAAGAGATAGGTTCTCTGACAGCAGAGAGGATTTACCGTTATTTTCGAAAGAATCCCCCCGCCCAGAGGGAACAGGAGGAGTTAAGGGACCTGTTTTTTAAGGATGTGCATACTCTATGGAAGCCCAGGGAGGAGCTGGAGATTTCCCTGGAGCAGTGGAAGAAAATCAGTGAGCGGATCAAGGCTGACCTGAAATCCTTTACAAAAGCCCGCTCCGGCGCCCAGAGTCTTGAGAAGAATCTGGAGGAGGTCACAAAGGAGCGCTATGATTACAGCGATATTCTGCGAAGGTTTACGGTGATGGGAGAGGATATCACGGTAAATGATGAGGAGTTTGATTACGTTTATTATACTTATGGTCTTGAACATTACGGCAATCTGCCCCTGATCGAGCCTTTGGAATATAAGGAGACCAACAAGGTAAGAGAATTTGTCATAGCCATAGACACCTCGGCTTCCTGCAGAGGCCCTCTGGTAAAGGCTTTTTTGCAGAAAACCTATTCTCTCCTGAAGGGAAGTGAAAATTTCTTTCACAAAATCAATGTGCACATTATTCAGTGTGACAACGAGGTTCAAAGCGATACCAAAATAACCAATGATGACGATTTTGACACATTCTTGCGTTATGGAAAGCTGAATGGGTTTGGGGCCACGGATTTCAGGCCTGTCTTTTCCTATGTGGAACAGCTGAAAGCCCAGGGGGAGTTTGAAAACCTGAAAGGGCTTATCTATTTTACGGACGGTTACGGGATTTATCCTGAAAGAATGCCGGATTATGAAGTGATTTTTGCTTTCCTGGACGAGGACGAGCACCGTGCGCCGGTGCCGCCCTGGAGCATGAAGGTGGTTTTGGAAAGTGAAGAGCTGGAGGAAGAAGCGTGAACATTAAACAGGCGAAGGAATATATTAAAAATGCTGTGAATTTGTATCTGAAGAAGGATGAATTCGGGGAGTACCGGGTGCCGGTGGTGCGCCAGCGCCCTATCTTTCTGCTGGGAGCGCCCGGTATCGGGAAAACGGCTGTGATGGAACAGATTGCTCAGGAAATGGGAATTGCACTGGTTTCCTATTCCATGACACACCACACTCGCCAGTCGGCTCTGGGGCTGCCTTTTATTACAAAGAAAACCTATGGCGGAAAAGAGTACAGCGTGTCGGAGTACACCATGAGCGAGATCATTGCTTCCATTTATGACACCATGGAGGAAAGCGGCATAAAGGAGGGAATTTTATTTTTGGATGAAATCAACTGTGTCTCCGAGACTCTTGCTCCCTCCATGCTGCAGTTTCTGCAGTATAAGGTGTTTGGCCGTCACGCAGTGCCGGAGGGCTGGGTGATCGTTACGGCGGGCAATCCTCCGGAGTACAATAAATCCGTGCGGGAGTTTGACGTGGTCACCATGGATCGTCTAAAGGTTCTGGAAGTGGAGCCCGAGTACCGCATTTGGAAGGAATATGCGCTGGAGCGGCGTATTCATAATGCCATTATCAATTATCTGGATTTGAAAAAAGAGCATTTTTACTGCATGGAAATGACTACAAAGGGGCGCAGCTACGTCACGGCCAGAGGCTGGGAGGATTTGTCCGAGATTCTTTATCTCTATGAGGATGAGGCGCTGACGGCAGATGAAACCCTGGTGGGACAGTATCTGCGGAACGATAAGATCGTGAAGGAATTTTGTGCTTATTATGATTTGTACTGCAAATACAAAAAGGATTACCGCATTGAAGAGATTCTAAACGGACAGGCCTCTGTGCAGGCTATTTCCAGAGCCAAGGCAGCGCCCTTTGACGAGAGGCTCTCCTTGCTTGGGATGCTTTTGGATAAGGTTTTGGCGGACATGAAGGAATGTATGGAGGAGCTTTCCTGCCTGACACAGCTGCAAGGCTCTTTGAAGGCAGTAAAAGCTATGGCGCAGGAAGCGTACACAGAGCAGGTGCTGGGAGAGCTGGACAGACTAGCCCAGGGGAGAAAAAAGCTTTTGGAAAATCTGAAGCTGGCCAACTCTCTTTCCGATGAAGAGAAAAAGAAGCATAGAAGCGTGATCCGGTTTTTGGAGGAGTGCAGAAAGGAACTGTATGTTGGGGATTACCCCTCCGGCAGGGAGGCCTTTGTGCTTGTGAAGGAAAAGTATGACAAAAAGGTTGCCAGGGCCAAAAAGGAATCGGAAAGAATCCAGAAGGAGCTTCATGAGCTGTTTGCCTTTGCAGAGGAAGCCTTTGGACAAGGCAATGAAATGCTGATTCTGGTGACGGAACTGACGGTTAACAGCCACAGCGCACAGTTTCTTGCGGCATTTCCCAGCCCGGATTATCAAAGGCATAACGAGGCCCTTTTGCTGGACGAAAGGAAAGAGGAGATAAAAGCCCGGATAGCGGATTTAAAGCTGGATTAAGGGAGGGAAAATGCAGGAAAAGGAGCTGGAAATTGCGGGCGGAAGTCTGCATTATGAAATTCGAGATGGGAAAATTGCAGTCACGGGCCTGGGTGGCGGGGCAAGCCAGGTGAGCGTGCCGGAGCGCATTGAGAATCTGCCGGTGGAGATCATACACAAGAGAGCCTTTTTGAGTAAAAAGAATTTGAGAAAAGTAATTTTGCCGGATACGATAAGGGAAGTAGGGGACTGGGCCTTTGCCTATTGCGATAGCTTAAGAGAGATTGCGCTGCCCCGCAGCTCCATCTCCTTTGGCAGATCGGCTTTTTTGGAGTGCGGTAATTTGAAGGAAATCAGCCCACGGGGCGCCGGGCGGGAGATTTCCCTTCTGCTGGCGGCGGCGGTTACCTCCCTTGAGGCATATTATCTGCTGGATATTTCTGAGGCAGGAAGCGGCGAATGGCTGGACAAATGGGATCAGAAGCTTTTTTCCCTGCTGTATTCGCCGGATGCAGAGGGGTATGCAAAACAGGTTCTGTGTGGGGAGGAGGATTACGGAAGCACGGATTTTGAGGCTTTTCTCAGGGAAAAGAGAAAGAAAAAGGTACGCCTTTGTACCTTGCGTCTGCTTTGCCCCACAGGCTTGTCTGATGAACGCAGGGAAAAGCTGGAGAGGTATCTTGCAGAGCATACAAAGGGCTGCGAGAGCGATGAGACCTGGCAGGTGGTGCTTTTGGAGCATGGAAATGACAGGGAATATTATAGTCTCTTTGCGCAGCTGGGCTGTCTTACGGAGGAAAATTTTCAGGCTGTTGTGGCGGATATCGGAGAAGACAAGCCGGAGATGAAGGCCTATTTTATGCGCTGGAAGGAAGAAAAGCTGGGGTATGGGGACTTTTTTGAAGAGCTGGAGCTTTAAGCAGGAAGCGATTTGCCAGTTAAATTTTTTCATGCAAAAAACGCCCGGAAAGCGGTGCGCCATGCACGAGCTCCGGGCGAAGTTTTGGATTTGAGACACTATTTTGTTATGGGAATGGAGTAGCGTATTCTGCGGTAAATTTTCCAAATAATGACGGCCGGGAAACTCACCGTCAAAAAAAGTGTGGAAAGAATGCCGGCAGCGCCGCCCACGATTGCTATAATCAGAATTCCAAGATTCATGTGAATACCACCTTTCCATGTTAATATCCTGCTCTTATACGTTCTGCTCTATCATAAAACATTTTGGGGAGCGGAAAAATAAAACCTCGCTTTTCTTAACAAAATCTTATCGCGGGACAGTCTGCTTTTGGGGCTTGGAAGTTACTTTTTGGTGGTTGGCGTTGCCTGCCCTGTGTTAATGGGTTATAATGGGAATTAAATCGAAGCAATAGGAAAAGGAGAACGGGTATGACACTGGAACAGGCCGGGGAAAAGCTGGCAAAATATGGACAGGAGCATCTTCTGAAATATTATGGGGAGCTTTCGGAAGAGGAGAAAGGGTCTTTGCTGAAGCAGATTGAAGAGACGGATATGGGAATTTTAGAGGCCTGTAAGCATAGGGAAGAGCTGACCAAAAAGGGTGTGATCACGCCCCTTGCCTCCATGCAGCTGGATGAGATTGAAGCAAACCGGGCAGGCTTTACCGCTGTGGGGATGGAGGCCATTCGTCAGGGACGGGTTGGAGCCGTGCTTTTGGCAGGGGGAATGGGTACCCGTCTTGGCTCGGATGACCCTAAGGGAATGTACAATGTGGGAATCACCAGGAAGCTGTATATTTTTGAATGCCTGATCAACAATCTGATGGAGGTGGTTCAAGAGTCGGGAACCTGGATTCACCTGTTTGTGATGACCAGCGAAAAGAACCATCAGGCTACCGTTTCTTTCCTGAAAGAGCATGAATATTTTGGATATCAGGAGGAATATGTGCACTTTTTCAAGCAGGACATGGCGGCGGCTACGGATTATCAGGGGAAAATTTACCTGGAGGCAAAGGGGCGGCTTTCCACTTCTCCCAACGGAAACGGCGGCTGGTTTACCTCTCTGAAAAGCAACGGACTGCTGGAACTGATACAGGAGCAGGGGATTGAATGGCTGAATGTTTTTGCGGTGGATAATGTGCTTCAGCGCATTGCGGATCCTTGCTTTATCGGGGCCGTTATACAGAAAAAATGTGTGGTGGGAGCCAAGGTGGTGCGCAAAAACGCTCCTGACGAAAAGGTGGGCGTGATGTGTCTGGAGGATGGAAGGCCCTCTATTGTGGAATATTATGAGCTTACGGAGGAGCTGATGAACGCCAGGGATGAAAACGGCGAGCCGGCCTACAATTTCGGCGTCATCCTGAATTATCTGTTCCACGAGCAGGAATTGGAGCACATGATGGCTTCCAGTATGCCTCTTCACATTGTGGAAAAAAAGATTCCTTATCTGGACGAGAACGGGGAGCTTAAAAAGCCCCAGGAGCCAAACGGCTATAAATATGAAACCCTTGTGCTTGATATGATTCATCAGCTGGACAGCTGCCTGCCCTTTGAGGTGGAAAGAAACAGAGAGTTTGCTCCCATCAAAAACAGGACGGGCATTGACTCTGTGGAAAGTGCAAGAGCGCTGCTGCAGGAAAACGGCGTGACACTGTAATTAACATTTTGACAGATTTTCATAACAAATGGATATTGAGGGAAACTGTTGTTTTTAGTAAGCTGAAAACAGAACAAAACAGGAGATTGCGCCCGCTTGGCGGGCAGAACAGGAGTGGATTATGAAGATTCTGGTAACAGGCGGAGCAGGCTTTATTGGCAGCCATACCGTTGTGGAGCTGCAGGAGGCAGGTTATGATGTGGCGGTGCTTGACAATCTGTGTAATGCCAGCGAAAAGGCTTTGCCCAGGGTGGAGGCCATCACCGGCAAGAAGGTTCCCTTCTACAAGGCGGACATTTTGGACAGGGAGGCCTTGGAGGAGGTTTTCTCCAAGGAGAAGGTGGATGCGGTGATTCACTTTGCGGGACTGAAGGCGGTGGGAGAATCCGTACAGAAGCCCTGGGAGTATTATGAAAACAATATTGCAGGAACTCTGACGCTGGTGGACGTTATGAGAAAGCATGGCGTGAAAAATATTATTTTTTCCTCCAGCGCAACTGTGTACGGAAATCCGGCTTTTGTGCCCATTACTGAGGAGTGCCCCAAGGGACAATGTACAAACCCCTATGGCTGGACGAAATCCATGCTGGAGCAGATTCTTACGGATATTCAGAAGGCGGACCCGGAGTGGAATGTGATCCTGCTGCGCTATTTTAACCCCATCGGAGCCCACAAGAGCGGAACCATCGGGGAGAACCCCAACGGCATTCCCAACAATCTGATGCCTTATATTACCCAGGTTGCAGTAGGCAAGCTCAAGGAGCTGGGCGTATTCGGAAATGATTACGATACCCCGGACGGAACCGGCGTGAGAGATTATATCCATGTTGTGGATCTGGCTAAGGGACATGTGAAGGCGCTGAAAAAGATAGAGGAGAAGGCCGGACTTAAGGTGTATAATCTGGGTACCGGCGTTGGATACAGCGTCCTTGACATTGTGAAGAATTTTGAGGAGGCAACGGGCGTAAAGATTCCTTATGTGATCAAGCCCCGCCGGGCGGGAGACATCGCTACCTGCTATGCAGATGCTGGAAAGGCTAAGGAGGAGCTTGGCTGGACGGCGCAGTATGGGATCAGAGATATGTGCGAGGATTCCTGGAGATGGCAGAAAAATAATCCCAACGGATACGATGATGAATAAATTATAAGAAATAAAAATCCCTGGAGAAGGCTTTTTCCCACAAATCTTCTCCAGGGATTTTTTATCAGGCCACATAGAGATACATAAAGATAAAATGGCAGATGCTGCCGCCCATCACAAACAGATGAAAGACCTCATGGGAGCCGAAGGACTTATGCTTTGCGTTAAAGATGGGGAGCTTCAATGCGTAAATGACGCCGCCTGCGGTATAGATAAGTCCACCGGCCAGAAGCCAGAGGAAACCGGTGAGGGGAAGCGTATGAAACAGTCTGCCGAATACCAGTACACAGACCCAGCCCATGGCAATGTAGATGACCGAGGAAAACCATTTAGGGCAGGTAATCCAGCAGGCTTTGATAATCATGCCTAAAAGTGCGATTCCCCATACAATGGCAAGCAGTGTATAACCGATTTCACCGCCCAGGACGATGAGGCATACCGGCGTATAGGAGCCTGCAATCAGCACAAAAATCATCATATGGTCCAGCTTGCGGAAAAGGCGCAGGCCTTTGCCGGAGAGATTTACACTGTGGTAGGCGGTGCTGGCCCCGTACAGCAAAATCATGCTTCCCATAAAAATTGCCATGGCGGCAAAATTTCGTCCTCCGGAACTGACTCCGGCCTTAACTAAAAGCGGAACGGCAGCAAACACAGCCAGCATCATTCCGATAAAATGCGTAAGCGCGCTTCCGGGCTCTCGAATTGTAATCTGCATAGGAACACCTCCGTTATGCTGTGTGGTTCTCTGATTATTGTAACCAGACACAGGATAAAAATACATGAAACAGTTATCCAAAGTATATTATGTAGTTTTCAAAACTATGTATTACAATAATGATAATACACTTGCATGGAGGAAATGTCAATAGATATCAGGAATCTTCTTCTATCACCTGAATTTCCAAATAGTCAAAATCAATATCCTCGATAAAATTATCCTGATTAAAACGAACCTTATTGTGACGCTTGAAATCCTTTACTGTTTTGTCCAGCCAGATGGGCTTGCCCAAGTCAAACTGGACGCATATTTCGTCCAGGGCCCGGAAAATTTTGTGAGTGCGGGTATCGGCGCTGCCGTCACAAATGCAGGTATCCTGCAGCATATGATTATCTTTAAAGGTTCTTGCCCATAAGCGAAACATAAATGGAACTCCTTTCAAAAACGTATTTTAGACAGTATAGCATGTCATAATATTTTTGTATATGTCATATATATACAAGGTACGGTTCTAAATATTATTGACAAATTTTCTTAAAAAAGGATTAATTATTTGTGAATATTATACATTTTTATCATGCTTTATGCTATACTGATTTTATAAAGGCAGAGAATTATAAAATAGAAGGAGCTAAAATGGAACTAAAGGTGGACAATGGAGAAGGCATTGACAGCTGGCAGGAGGTCATGCTTGTGTATAATGCTGCGCTGCGGCAGATAGAAACGAAAATGCAGATTCTGAATGATGAGTTTCAGCAT
The DNA here is from genome assembly GCF_944382095.1 of Candidatus Acetatifactor stercoripullorum. NCBI lineage: Bacteria > Bacillati > Bacillota > Clostridia > Lachnospirales > Lachnospiraceae > Acetatifactor > Candidatus Acetatifactor stercoripullorum. The sequence continues at coordinate 21,516 of NZ_CALWMU010000029.1, read as the reverse complement.
GTTCATCAGTATAATCCCATAGAGCATATTAAGGTCAGGATCAAAACGCCGGAGAGCATCGTAAAGAAGCTGAAAAGAAATGGCTATGAGTCCACGATTGACAATATGGTAAAGTATATCAACGACATTGCAGGTATCCGCATTATCTGCTCCTTTACCTCTGATATCTACAGGATTGCGGACATGATAAGCGAGCAGAGGGATATCAAAGTGATTGCGGTAAAGGATTATATTACATATCCAAAGGCCAGCGGGTATAAAAGCTATCACATGATTGTTTCGGTGCCGGTGTATCTGTCCGACCGTATTGTGGACACAAAGGTGGAGATACAGATACGTACGGTAGCCATGGATTTCTGGGCCAGCCTGGAGCATAAAATCCATTACAAGTTTGAAGGGGACGCCCCGGAGCATATCAAGAACGAATTGGTGGAGTGTGCCAGAATGGTGTCGGATCTGGACGCCAGAATGCTTTCCCTGAACGAAGAGATTCTGGCCATCAGCCGGGAAAGAGAAAAGGAATAGCTCAGGCAGGAGTTTCTCTATTGCTGAAAGAAACAGCAGCCATAAAATGAGGAGTGCCCAGACACCTTTCGGTATCTGGGCTATTATGAAAAAATTTATCTATGTGTTATGCTGACATCAATGGCCATTTCCTTTGGCTACAAATAGAGTATAGCAATAAAATATGAACAAAATATGAACGGCATGTAAATTATTGGTTAATGTAACAAAAACATATAGTGAATTGAAGATTTTCGTATGCAGTTTGCACAAAAAGCGGTTTCTGTTGTCAGAAAACTGAAAAAATGATAAAATGTTCCTATGTAATGCAGACACCACGGATACTTATATTCGAAACATGGCAGGTGGATAATTCGGAGGGAAATGAATGGATATGTTTATGGATAAGCTGGCACAGAAGCTGACTGCACAGGAAATGATTAAGGCGAATACTGCGGCGGATACGGAAGAGCTTAATCGTCTGAAGGATCGTCTTAAGGAGTATAACGATTGTCTGGACCGTCTTAAGGCGATCGTGGAGGAAGGAGATGCAAGGCTTAAGGAGTCAAAGTCGGACAGCGGGCAGGTCGCCCGGCTGGTGGATGAAGCCATTCAAAAAATTCATGAAATAAAACAGGATTCCGAAGCTCTTGAGGAATGGAAGGCCGAGTTTGTGGAAAAACTGGAGGGAAGCGGCGAAGGCGTGCACCGGGAGTGCGTGAAGGTTTACCGCAACGTACAGGCTGTGGTAGTGGAGGAATCCGCAAAGCAGACGGAGGGTCTTGACCGGCTCAGTGACACTGTGGGAAAAGCTTCCGGAAAGCTGAATGCAGTATTGGGAATTTCCATTGCAGCCCTTGTGCTGTCCCTTGGAAGCGTGGTTGTGCAGGTGATGAATCTGCTGAATTTTAAATTCTTCTAAAAAGTTTTCATGCGAAGGGAAAAATGATGGCAAAAGAGATTTGGAAGCCGGGGAATATGCTGTATCCATTGCCGGTGGTTATGGTCAGCATGGCGGATCAAAGCGGCAGAGCCAATATTATAACGCTTGCCTGGGTGGGAACAATCTGCACAAATCCTCCCATGTTGAGCATTTCCGTGCGCCCGGAACGCTATTCCTATCCGATTTTGCGGGACACCGGAGAATTTGTGGTAAATCTGACTACCAGGGGACTGGTTTTTGCTACAGATTACTGTGGCGTTAAGAGCGGCAGGGATGTGGATAAATTTGAGGAGCTTAAGCTGACAAAGGCGGATGCGGCTTATGTGAAAGCGCCTATGATCGGAGAGAGCCCTGTGAATATTGAGTGCAGAGTCAGGCAGGTGAAGCCCTTAGGCTCTCATGATCTGTTTCTTGCAGACGTGCTGGCGGTGCACGCAGATGAGAAATATATGGATGAGGGGCGAAAATTTCATCTGGAGAAGGCGGAACCCATTGTCTATTCCCACGGCGCTTATTTAAGCTGTGGGGAGCAGCTGGGAACCTTCGGCTACAGTGTGCGCAAAAAGCAGAAAGGAAGCCGCCGCAGTGGCTGAGGGCAGGTTATGAAAAAAAAGGAACGTTGGTTGTTTTGGGGAATTTTGCTGGGGGCAGTATTGGTGCGCTGCATCCGCTTTGGAAGTGTGCCGGATGGAGTGAACCAGGATGAGGCCATGGCGGCAGTGGATGCGCTTGCGTTGTCGGAGTATGGCACGGACCGTTACGGTATGTTTCTGCCGGTGCATCTCGAGGCGTGGAAATACGGTCAGATGAGCGCGCTGCTGTCCTATTGCATGATTCCCTTTATCCGTATTTTCGGATTCCACATAGTGTCTGTTCGTCTGCCGCTTTTGCTTGCCAGCTGCGGCTCTCTTGTGTTGATGTACCTTATCGGGAAAAAAATGTATGGCAGGATCTTTGGCCTTATGGCTATGGCGCTTACCGCTGTAAATCCCTGGCATTTTATGCAGAGCCGCTGGTCCTTGGACTGCAATCTTTTTCCTCATGTCTTTTTGCTGGCTCTCTACCTTTTGCTTTGTGGTCTGGAAAAAAGGAGATATCTGTATCTCTCCATGTTTTTTTTCGGCCTTACCTTTTACTGCTATGGGATTGCAGCTTATTCTGTGCCTCTCTTTCTTGCGGTATTTGCCGCATGGTGCTTGTGGAAGAAACAGCTTGGGCTGAGGGAGGTTCTTTTGTGCGTTCCGATTTTTGTGATGACGGCTCTTCCGGAGATATTGGTGCTGTTGATCAACGCCCTTGGCCTGCACACCATTGAGACTCCTTTTTTTACTATGGGATATTTCCCGGAGAGCATCCGCAGCGGAGACATTTTACTTTTAAATTTTTCCTTTGCACAGCTTTGGAAAAATATAGTATCCATGATAAGTGCGGTATTTTTGCAGCTGCCTGACCTGATCTTTAATGCCATTCCTGCTTTTGGCCCACTGTATCATATTTCCATTCCATTTGTTTTTCTGGGAACAGGGGTGTTTACCAGAGACCTTTTTCGGGAAAGGGATTTATTGAAAAAAACCCGTATGCTGGGAATCTGGGGAGCTCTTCTTATGGGAATCTGGATTGGACTGGTGACATTTGAGGTGAATATTAACCGCATCAATGTTATTTTTTTCCCCCTCATTTTTTTGTGCTGCTATGGTATCCGCTTTGCAGTTTCCAGGGTAAAAAAGCTTAAGCCTGTGATTGCAGCGGTCTACGCAGTCTGCGCAGCTGCCTTTTTTTCGGTATATTTTACCTGGTTTGCCCAGGAGAGCCGCTATTACTATTACGGAGACTTTCTGGCGGCAGTGCAGGAGGCGGATGCCATGGAGGAATATGACCATCTTTATATTACGGGAGAGCTGGGAGTACAGTTTAATCAAACCAGTGCAGAAGTGCTGACGCAGTTTGTGTGTAAAATAGATTCGGCCTATTATAGGGGGGAAACGGATGTGACGGGAGGCAGAAGGCTTGCGCCATACCAAGAGAGATATCATTTTGTGGATTTGAGTTATCCCCTGGAGGCTGATCCGGAGGGACTGTATGTGCTTCATGAATCAGAGCTTTCCCAAATTCCCTTTGCCTATTCTGTGGAAGGGGAGCAGGGAAGCTATGTAATTGTCACAGGAAAGGAAGCGGGAGATAGATTTTGAAAGCCTGGTTAAAAAGATATCAAATGGAGATATGGTATGCCCTATGTTTTCTTATGCTGGGATGGATTGACCAGAGACGGGGAAGCGCCGTGGGAGAGGTGCAGATGATTTTTGCAAATCTCACAGGGCCTGTGGTGGTACTGCTGCTTTTTCCTTCCCTGAAAAAAGAGTTTTTCCGATGGAGAGGCTTCTTTCTATGGCTGGGCGCCTCTGCTGTCCTTGGGACCGCAGCCTGCGTCATAGGGGATAATTACTGGAGATATACGGGACAGTGGTATACGGTGGTGCTTAATATCGCTTTGATTGCCGGACTTTTGTTATATCTGGTATGGAACCGCAGGAGTCTGGCGGAAGGAAAGCGCTTGAACAGGACGTGCTTTTTTTTGGTCATGCTGCTGCTTGTGCTTATGACGGTGTCCGTGCATGAAAGCTTTTGGCCTCTCTGGTTCCTGGGACTTTTCGGAGCCTTTTATCTGATTGGAATCCCTGACGGAAAGGAAAGGAGCTTTCTTTTGGGGATGCTTTGGGGATTCATTTTGTGGTTTTTTATTCAGCAGACTGTGGCGTTTGGATTCAGACCCTACGACTATGTGCGGTATAGGGGAATGTACTCCGGCGAAACGCAGAATGGCCTTTTCTATCTGACGATTTTCTGTGCTTTTTTGTGTTTGTGGCTTTACCTTACGGAAAAAAAGGTGTCTGGGTGGAAAAGGGTTCTCTGCTTTCTGCTGGCCGGAGGCTGCGTGAGCTTTATTTTCCTCACAGGAGGACGCTCCGCTCTCACAGGGGCTTTTGCGGCAGGCGCAGTGGGGCTCATAGGCTATGATATTCTGTTTCGAAAAAGCTTCCGCCACTGGCTGGTGCAGGGAGCGGCTCTTTTGGCCTGTGTGGTTGTGCTTCTGCCTGTTGTGTATGGCTGTGTGAGATATCTTCCGGTGATACTTCATCATCCCATATGGTTTGAGGGAGAGTACAATCCGGATACCAGCGTGCATTCCTATGACCCTTGGAACAGCGAGCGCTACATTACCTTTGAACAGGTGATAGACAACAATGTGGGAAGAGTGCTGCAGATGCTGGGGATTGATCTGAACATGGCAGAAGGAGGTGTAAGGCTGTCAACTCCCTTAACCCTGCAGGCGAGGGCGGCTGAGAGCACACAGCCGGGGAGCAGTCCTGAGAACCCGTTTATGCTGGAGGGCACGGACACGAAAAGCTCGATCAGTATTCGCAAGACCATATACGCTTATTATGCTTCCCACCTGAATTGGACGGGGCATACCAGCCAGGAATCCGGATTTTATATGACGGAAAAGCATTTCTACGGGCATGCCCATAATATGTTTTTACAGTTCGCCTATGATTATGGTATTTTGGCGGGGGCTGTATTTTTGATCTGGAATGTGTACTGCCTGCTCCGCCTTTTGAACAGGCGCGATATGACCGGGCTTTGCTGCGCAGTGTTTCTTATGGCCATATTTTTGTTTGGCTTTACGGAAATGACTGTGGTGCCGGGACAGATCACATTGGTGCTGCTGTTTATTCTGTATTATTTCGGCATGCAGAAGAAACGGTGAGGAAGGCTACCTTTCTTGGGAGCTGTCTGGGGAGTCTAAAAGACTCCCCCTTTTTACGGCATCATTTCCGTAGCGTTTCCGGATGCTGTCCAAGGCGGCGTCCAGCCGCTTTTGCTTTTCCGATACCGGGGAGGCATAGTCGAACAGGCTCAGCTGTACAGGCTCGCCTTCCTCCACAAGCTTTGCGGTGCGCACCCCCAAAAGGCGGATGGGAGTGCCGTCCCAGAGCTCGTCGAACAGACGGCTGGCCTCTTTGTAAATCACATCCGTGGAAGCGCTTGGAATTTCCAGGAGCGTTTGATGGGAGACGTTTCGGAAGGTATTATATTTGATCTCCGTACAGACCAGGCCTGCCAGCTGATGAGAGGCGCGAAGCCTCCTTCCCACGGACTCTGAGAGGGAGAGCAGAACCTTATGGGCCTCTTCACTGGTCAGTGCATCCTCTGCAAGGGTGGTGGAATTTCCTACGCCTTTCAGCTTTGCGGGTTCGGAGAGCACCTCAGAATCATCCCATCCGTTTGCATAATTCCAAAGGGTCAGACCGTGGCTTTTTAAGTGGGCCTCTAAAATGTCAGGATCAGCCTGGGCAAGATCGCCGATGGTGAGTATGCCCAGCTTTTTCAAGGTTTCCTGGCTGGAGCGGCCGCACATAAACAGACGGGAAACGGGAAGGGGCCACAGCTTTTTTTGGATTTCCCAGGAATACAGGGTGTGCACCAGATTTGGCTTTTTAAAGTCGGAGGCCATCTTGGCAAGCACCTTTTTGTCTGATATGCCGATATTCACTGTAAAATCAAATTTTGCGAAAATCGTATCCTTGATATAGGCTGCGGCAGCTTCCGGAGAGGTATATTTACCGGCTATGGGGGTATAATCCATATAGCATTCATCAATGCTGACCTGCTCAATATCCGGACAGATTCCCGAGAGGAAATCCATGAGAAGCAAGCTCATGTGTTCGTAAAGCGCATGGTCGGGAGGTACATTTACCAGGTGCGGGCATTTGCGGAAGGCGTTGACGATGGGCTCTCCCGTCACAATGCCGTAGGCCTTTGCAGGTATGGATTTGGCTAAAACCACGCCGTGGCGCCTGCTCATATCTCCGCCTACAATAGAGGGAATCAGACGAAGGTCCACATCGCTTCCCTCCCGCAGGCGGGCTAAGGAAGTCCAGCTTAAATAAGCGGAGTTTACGTCAATATGAAAAATAATGTGGTCTGCCATAAAATAACCTCCGGTGTGCTTTTGCTTCCAGTATAGCACAATCTTCCCTTTACAAGGAAAATAAATGCTGATAGAATAAATCTGTTACAAAATTATTAAATGCCGATTTCTGGAATTGGAAAACCTATGAAAAAGCTTACACAATATCATAAAAAACTGAAATTTACATATGTTAAGATTACAGTGCTTACACTGTTTTGCTGTACCTTCTTTTTAAAAGGCTATACCCTGTTGGAAAAATCGGGAGAAAATTTGTTCCACGTTTTTATCAACAATGTGGAGATTGGGACCACGGGTGATGCAGCGTCAGCCCAGACTCTTTTGGCCCAGGCCCGCAGAAATATTGCTTCCGAAAGTGAAGAGCTGACTTTTATTGACGCGGAGATGACCCTGGAGGGAGAAGAAGTCCTGTGGGGAGAAGTAGACAGCGAAAAAGAGCTGCTAGCCAAAATGGAGGAGGCCCTCCGCGGTCATATCTGTCAGACCATGCAGAGATCCTATACTATGAAGGTCAATGAATACATGGTCAATCTTTCCAGCGCGGAAGAGGTAAGGCAGCTTTTGCAGGCAGCCATTGACAAATATGACAGCTCAGGCAATTTTCAGGTGGAGCTGGTGCACGATACGGAAAGGGAATTCAGCGTGCTGACCACCAATATTGTGGATTTGTCCGAACAGGAAAGCGCCCAGGATGAGGCTTCTTATTCTGAGGGAGGCGTACAGACCTTGATTTCCCAGCTGGGAGCGGACGTGGATACCGGTGAGGAGATGGATTTTTCAGACTACGAGCTGGGTGTTCTGCAGGTGGACTTTGCCGAAGAGGTGGAGGTGGTGGAGGCGTACCTTCCCGAGAGCCAGCTGACCGATCTGGCGACTGCCATTGAAGAGGTAACCAAGGACCAGGAGACTCCAGGGGAGTATGAAGTAGTGGCCGGGGACACCCTCTCGGAAATTGCCATTAAGGTCAATATCCCCATGGATCAGATCATAGAGATGAACAGCGAGATGCTGGAGGATGAAAATTCCACCATCAGAGTAGGGGACAAGCTTGTGATTACGGTGCCGGAGCCGGAGCTGTCTGTGGAGCGTATAGAGCAGAATTACTATGAGGAGAGCTATGATGCGGATGTGGTCTATGTGGACAACGACAGCTGGTATACCAACCAGACCCAGGTGCTGCAGCAGCCTTCCGCAGGCTTTAGAAAGGTAGTGGCGGATGTCTCTTATCTAAACGAAAATGAGACGTCCAGGGAAATTCTAAAGGAAGAAATTGTTCTGGAAGCTGTTCCGAAGATTGTGGAGAGAGGAACCATTGTGCCGCCCACCTATATCAAGCCCATCTCAGGCGGGCGCCAGACCTCTGGCTTTGGCCGCAGGAGCGCGCCTACCAGAGGCGCGAGCACCTATCATAAGGGCATTGACTGGGCAGTTCCCACCGGAACGGCGGTTTTTGCATCCTGTGGAGGAACGGTTGTAAAGGCCGGCTGGGGAAGCGGCTACGGATATGTGGTTTATATCGACCATGAGGACGGACGCCAGACCAGGTACGCCCACCTGAGCAGAGTTCTGGTGAATGTGGGAGAGACGGTAGAGCAAGGGGAGCGGATAGCCCTGAGCGGAAATACCGGCGTCAGCACCGGCCCTCATCTTCACTTTGAAATTTTGATTAACGGCACCCAGGTAAATCCTTTAGATTATCTGGAATAGGGGAGTCTCCCGGTGCCGGGGAACACCCATTCTATTTACAAACGCGGCAAAATGTGGTATAAGTGCTTAGTAGAGTGACCATAACCATGCTAAGAGGTAATCATAGATGGAACAATACGCAATAAAGGGCGGGAATCCATTAGTGGGAGAGGTTGAGATAGGAGGCGCCAAAAACGCGGCGCTTCCTATTCTTGCTGCTTCCGTTATGACGGACGAAACCGTATATATAGAAAATATGCCGGACGTACGGGATACAAACGTACTGCTTAAGGCAATGCAGAATATCGGCGTGATGATCAAGCGCCGGGACCGCCACAGTGTGGCGCTGAATGCCTCCAATGTCAATAATCTTGTGGTGGAGGATGAAAATATCAAAAAGATCAGGGCGTCCTATTATCTGATCGGGGCTCTTTTGGGAAAGTATAAGCGCGCGCAGGTGGCCCTTCCGGGAGGCTGCGACATCGGCTGCCGGGCCATTGATCAGCATATTAAGGGCTTTCGGGCGCTGGGGGCGGATGTGCGCATTGAGCACGGACTGATCAAAACCAGGGCGGACAGATTGGTGGGAAGCCATATTTATATGGATGTGGTCAGCGTAGGAGCTACCATTAATGTAATGATGGCTGCTACCATGGCAGAGGGAATGACCATCATTGAGAATGCAGCGAAGGAGCCCCATGTGGTAGATCTGGCCAACTTTTTAAACAGCATGGGGGCCAATATCAAGGGCGCCGGAACGGATGTGATCCGCATCAAGGGGGTGAAGCATCTGCACGGCACGGAGTACGCCATCATTCCCGACCAGATTGAAGCGGGCACCTTTATGTTTGCGGCGGCGGTGACGAAAGGGGATGTGACTGTAAAGAATGTGATTCCCAAGCATTTGGAGTCTATCACTGCAAAGCTTCTGGAAATCGGCTGCGAGGTGGAGGAGGCGGACGACTGTATTCGTGTGGTTGCCTCCAAGCCCTTAGTGCACACACAGGTAAAAACGCTGCCATACCCGGGATTTCCCACGGATATGCAGCCCCAGATCACGGTTGCCCTGGGGATGTCCAGAGGAACCAGCATTGTCACGGAAAGCATATTTGAGAATCGGTTTAAATATGTAGACGAGCTCACCAGAATGGGAGCAAGCATTAAGGTAGAGGGAAACACTGCCATTATCGATGGTGTGGAAAAATATACCGGAGCCAGCATTTCCGCTCCGGACCTGCGGGCGGGCGCTGCCCTTGTGATTGCCGCCCTGGCCGCTGAGGGTTACACCCTGGTGGACGAGATTCACTACATTGAGCGGGGCTATGAGGACTTTCATCTGAAGCTCCAGAGCCTGGGAGCACAGATAGAAATGGTGGAAAGTGAAAGAGATTACAGCAAGTTTAAGCTGAAAACAGGCTGAGGATATAGTATGTGCCTGTCAGCAGAAATTTTTATTGACAAAGCAGCATATTCATAGTAGAGTAGGCTTATAAACAGGTTAACCAAATAAAACAAAATAGTTTCTCTTATTCAGAGCTGGTGGAGATACATAGGATCGATGAAGCCACGGCAACCCCTTGTAAAAGGAAGGTGCCCACCTGAGCGAGTGAATTTCGAACAATAAGAGGATGAGGTGCACGAAATCAAGTCCGCTTATTGCAAGCGGACTTTTTTATGCGCAAATGAGCACAAAAACAATATTTTGAGGTTCTGCCGGATATTTTGGCAGAACGGAAACGGAGGAAAAATGGAAAAACGCTTATTTACATCAGAATCAGTTACGGAAGGGCATCCCGACAAAATCTGCGACGCGGTTTCAGACGCTGTACTGGATGCGCTGCTTGAGCAGGACCCCTTCAGCCGGGTAGCCTGCGAGACCTGTACCAATACAGGCTTTGTCCTGGTGATGGGGGAGGTTACTTCCAAGGCTGTCATTGACATTCCCGCCATTGTGAGAAAAACGGTTACGGAGATCGGCTATGATTCCTCAGAGAAGGGCTTTGACGGCAATACCTGCGCTGTGATGGTGTCCCTGGACAAGCAGTCCCCGGATATCGCCATGGGCGTGGACCGGGCCCTTGAGGTCAGAGAAAGCCAGATGAGCGACGCGCAGCTGGACGCTGTGGGTGCGGGAGACCAGGGCATGATGTTTGGCTATGCGGTAAACGAGACGCCGGAGCTGATGCCTTATCCTATTTCCCTTGCCCACAAGCTGGTGCGTCAGCTGACCAAGGTGCGCAAGGATGGAAGCCTTCCCTATCTGAGACCGGATGGAAAAAGCCAGGTTTCTGTAGAATATGATGAAAACGGAAGACCTTTTCGCCTGGAGGCTGTGGTTTTGTCAACACAGCATGATGATAAGGTGACCCAGGAGCAGATTCACGAGGATATCCGCAAATATGTGCTGGACCCTGTGCTTCCCGGGGAGATGGTAGATAAGGATACCAAATTCTTTATCAATCCCACAGGCCGCTTTGTGGTCGGCGGTCCCAATGGAGACAGCGGATTGACTGGACGAAAGATCATTGTAGATACCTATGGCGGTTATGGACGCCATGGCGGCGGCGCCTTCTCCGGAAAGGACTGTACCAAGGTGGACAGAAGCGCCTCCTATGCCGCTCGTTATGTGGCTAAGAATCTGGTTGCGGCCGGGCTTGCGGACAAATGTGAAATTCAGCTCTCCTATGCCATCGGCGTGGCACATCCCACCTCTATCATGGTGGACACCTTTGGAACGGGAAGGCTGAGTGATGAGAGACTGGTGGAGATCGTAAGGGAAAACTTTGACCTTCGCCCGGCGGGGATTATAAAAATGCTGGATCTGCGCCGTCCTATTTACAAGCAGACGGCTGCCTACGGACATTTCGGGAGGGATGATCTGAACCTTCCCTGGGAAAAGACCGATAAGGTGGAGCTATTGAAAAAATATTTATAAGGGTTTTGAGGGGCTGTTGCCAAAGCGGATCGATGATCTGCCAAAGCAGCAGCCCCATTATTATTTTTGACGAGAGAAGGGATTTGTGGTATTTTTAAGGAGAAACATATCCAAATGGAGTGATTTTTGGCGGCAGAGAAAGGAAGCGCTATGGAAAGACAGTATTTGATTGTGATAGATATGCAGAAGGACTTTGTAGACGGAGCCCTGGGAACAAAAGAAGCACAGGAGATTCTTCCCAGAGTAGAAGAGAAGATTCAAAATTTTCCGGGAACGGTTATTTATACCAAGGACACCCATGACAGAAATTATCTGTCCACACAGGAGGGGAAGCATCTGCCGGTGGAGCACTGCATCAAGGGAACGGCAGGCTGGCAGCTTGCAGGCGGGCTGGAAGAGATGTGTCAAAAAAGCAAAGCCCAGGTCTATGAGAAGGATACCTTCGGCTGTGTCAGGCTGGCTGCGGATATGCTGGCAAGGCATAAGGTAAACCCCGTTGCTTCCATCGAATTAGTGGGAGTCTGTACGGATATCTGCGTGGTTTCCAATGCACTGCTGCTAAAGGCCTTCCTGCCGGAGGTGGAAATCTGTGTGGATGCTTCCTGCACGGCAGGCGTGACGAAGGAGAGCCACGAGGCGGCTCTGGATACCATGAGGAGCTGTCAGATACAGGTGAGGTGACTTCTGCCAGAAGCAATCAGCGCAAAAAAATAGGATGAAAGGAGCAGCGGTATGGCATTTGCACATCTTCACGTCCACACAGAATACTCTCTGCTGGACGGTTCCAACAAGATAAAGGAGTATGTCTCCCGGGTAAAGGAGCTTGGCATGAACAGCGCCGCCATAACGGACCATGGCGTGATGTATGGCGTAATTGACTTTTATAAGGAAGCAAAAGCGGCGGGCATCAAGCCGATTATCGGTTGTGAGGTTTATGTGGCTCCAAACTCCAGATTTGACAAGGAGCTTACGGGCGGAGAGGACCGCTATTACCATTTGGTGCTTCTGGCGGAGAATAATACGGGCTATGCCAATCTGATGAAGATTGTAAGCCGCGGCTTTACGGAGGGCTATTATTATAAGCCCCGGGTGGATATGGAGCTTTTAAACCAGTTTCATGAAGGGATTATTGCCCTTTCCGCCTGTCTGGCCGGGGAGGTGCAGCGCAATCTGGTAAAGGGCCAGAGAGAGGAAGCGAAGAAGGCCGCGAAAAAATATGAGGACTGCTTTGGGAAAGGCAATTTCTTCCTGGAGCTGCAGGATCATGGGATTCCGGAGCAGCGGCTTGTGAACACGGAGCTGTTAAAGCTGAGTAAGGAGCTGGATATTCCTCTGGCGGCCACAAACGATGTTCACTATACCTACGCCCAGGATGCAGATTCCCATGACATTCTGCTGTGCCTGCAGACCGGGAAAAAGCTGGCGGATGAGGACAGAATGCGCTATGAGGGCGGACAGTATTATGTGAAGAGTGAGGAGGAGATGAAGGCTTTGTTTCCCTATGCCTGGGAGGCTGTGGAGAACACCCAGGCTATTGCGGACCGCTGCAATGTGGAAATCGAATTTGGAGTGACAAAGCTGCCCAAATATGAAGTGCCAGAGGGATATGATTCCTGGTCTTACTTAAATAAGCTCTGCGACGAGGGACTTTCAGAACGCTACGGCGACGGCAGCAGGCTTGCGGGAGACACGGGACAGACGCTGCGGGAGCGCCTTGACTATGAGCTTTCTGTAATCCGCACCATGGGCTATGTGGACTATTTCCTCATTGTGTGGGATTTTATCAACTATGCCAGAAATAACGGCATACCTGTGGGGCCCGGACGGGGGTCCGCGGCGGGGAGCATTGTGTCCTACTGCCTGAAAATTACCAATATTGATCCTATAAAATATAATCTGCTCTTTGAGCGGTTCCTCAACCCGGAGCGTGTGTCCATGCCAGATATCGATATTGACTTCTGCTTTGAACGCAGGCAGGAGGTAATCGATTATGTGGGCAGGAAATACGGCTCTGACAAGGTGGTGCAGATCGTCACCTTTGGTACGCTGGCGGCCAAGGGTGTGATCCGGGATGTGGGGAGGGTGATGGACCTGCCCTATGCCTTTGTGGATTCCATTGCCAAGATGGTGCCCAACGAGCTGAACATCACCATAGACCGGGCGCTGGAGATGAATCCGGAATTTAGGAAGCTGTATCATGAGGACGAGCAGGTGCATTATCTCATTGATATGTGCAAGCGTTTGGAGGGGCTGCCAAGACACACCTCCATGCACGCTGCGGGAGTGGTGATCTGCCAGAAGGCGGCGGAGGAATTTGTGCCCCTTTCCAGAGGGGCCGACGGCTCCATCACTACCCAGTTTACCATGACTACGCTGGAAGAGCTGGGGCTTTTAAAGATGGATTTTCTGGGGCTTCGGACCCTGACGGTGATTCATGACGCCGTGGAATTTGTGGAGAAAACCACGGGACAGCATATTGATATTGATCATATTGATTACGATGATCCCAAGGTGCTTGCCTCTATCGGCACAGGAAAAACGGAAGGCATTTTTCAGCTGGAGAGCGCCGGCATGAAAAACTTTATGAAGGAGCTTCGTCCCCAGAGCCTGGAGGACATTATCGCAGGAATCTCTCTGTACCGGCCGGGCCCTATGGATTTTATCCCCAAATATATCAAGGGCAAGAACAACCACAGTGCGGTGGCTTATTCCTGTCCCCAGCTGGAGCCTATTCTGGCCCCCACCTACGGCTGTATTGTCTATCAGGAGCAGGTGATGCAGATTGTGAGGGATCTGGGGGGATATACCCTGGGGCGCAGCGACCTGGTGCGCCGGGCCATGAGCAAGAAGAAGCAGTCCGTCATGGAGAAGGAGAGAGCCAATTTCATCTATGGCAATGAGGAGGAAGGGGTTCCCGGGTGTATTGCGAACGGCATCAGCGAGCAGACTGCAGGACAGATTTATAATGATATGATGGACTTCGCCAAGTACGCCTTTAATAAGTCCCATGCGGCCTGCTATGCGGTGGTTTCCTATCAGACGGCCTACCTGAAATATTATTACCCGGTGGAATTTATGGCGGCTCTTTTGACCTCTGTCATCGACAATCCCAAAAAGGTCTCGGAATATATTTTGACCTGCAGAAGTATGGGGATTGAACTTCTTCCGCCGGATATCAATCAGGGGGAGGCTGGCTTTTCTGTTACGGGAGGAAAGATACGCTATGCCCTGACTGCAATTAAGAGTGTGGGACGTCCTGTGATCGAGGGGATCGTGCAGGAGAGAAAGGAGAGAGGGCCCTTCACAAACCTGAAGGATTTTATTACCCGCATGGCGGATAAGGATATGAATAAGCGCGCCATTGAGAATTTCATTAAGGCGGGAGCCCTTGACAGCCTGGGCGGAACCAGAAAGCAGTTTATGAGTGTGTATGTGCAGATTTTAGACCACATAACCAAGGATAAGAAGAGCAATCTGGCAGGGCAGATTTCCTTGTTTGACATTGCATCGGAGGAAACCAAGGAGGAATTTGACATCCGTATGCCGGATGTGGGGGAATATCCTAAGGAAATGCTCCTTGCCTTCGAAAAAGAGGTGCTGGGCATTTATATCAGCGGGCATCCTTTGGAGGAATACCAGAAGCTTTGGGAGCAAAATATTACCAACACCACCAATGACTTTGCCCTGGATGAGGAAACAGGAGCGGTGAGGGTTACAGACCAGGCTTCAGCAGTGATTGGCGGACTGATTGCAGACAAGACCATAAAATATACGAAAAATGATAAGGTGATGGCCTTTCTCAATATAGAGGACCTGGTGGGAACTGTAGAGGTTGTGGTATTCCCCAGGGATTATGAAAAATACTCCGCACTGCTTATGGAGGACGGCAAGGTCTTTGTGAAAGGGAGGGTGTCCTTAGAGGAGGAAAAGGACGGAAAGCTGATCTGCGAACAGATCGTATCCTTTGCGGATGTGGAACGGGACGGCAGCCTTCTTGGCAGAGGCCGCAGCGGCTATGGAGCGGCAAAGGACGGGGGCGGCAGAGCCGGACGGCCTTATGCGGAAAGGGATCGTAGGACAAGGCCTTACGGGGGAGCTGCCCGGACCCCGGGAGAGCCGCTTCGGAAGGTGCCAAACGGTGTGTGGGTGCAGTTTCCGGATGAGGAAACCTATGTGAGACGGGAAGGGGAGTTACTCTCCGCCATTGCCGATTCGGATGGGAATGATGATGTGGTCATTTTCCTGCGAAGCACCCGGGGCTTTAAAGTCCTTCCACCCAACCTGAGGGTGAATTGGGACGAAGAGCTGAAAGAAAGGCTGGATACCTTGTTTGGACAGGAAAATGTTAAATTTCTAACGAAACCTATTGAAAACCGTCAGGAAATAGATTAAAATAAATGATCAGAGGAAAGGATTACTTTAGGAGGTAACGGCATGGCAAATGAAATTAAGACGATTGGCGTCCTGACCAGTGGAGGAGACGCTCCTGGCATGAACGCCGCAATACGTGCGGTGGTTCGTACGGCCATTGCGAGAGGTATCAAGGTAAAGGGAATCAAGAAGGGCTATCAGGGTCTTTTAAATGAAGAGATTATAGATATGGAAGCGCGCAATGTTTCCGACATTATCCAAAGAGGCGGTACAATTCTGGGAACGGCACGCTGTCTGGAATTCAAAACACCGGAGGGGCAGCAGAAGGGCGCTGAAATCTGCAAAAAGCATGGGATCGACGGCATTGTGGTCATCGGAGGAGACGGCTCCTACAGAGGAGCGCAGGCCTTGTCCAGATTGGGCGTCAACACCATAGGACTTCCGGGCACCATTGACCTGGACATTGCCTGTACAGAGTATACCATCGGCTTTGACACTGCGGTAAACACGGCAATGCAGGCCATCGACAAGGTAAAGGACACCTCCTCCTCTCATGAGAGATGCAGTATCATCGAGGTAATGGGAAGAAATGCCGGATATATCGCACTCTGGTGTGGCATAGCAAATGGTGCGGAGGATATTCTGCTTCCGGAAAAATATGATTTTAACGAACAGAACATCATTAACAATATCATTAATAACCGGAAAAGAGGGAAAACCCATCACATTATCATCAATGCAGAGGGCATCGGACATTCCACATCCATGGCCCGGAGAATAGAGGCTGCCACAGGTATTGAGACCAGAGCCACCATATTGGGCTATATGCAGCGTGGAGGCAGTCCCACTGCAAAGGATCGATATTATGCGTCCATTATGGGCGCTTATGCGGTAGATGTGCTTCTGGAGGGCAAAACCAACCGGGTGGTTGGTTATCAGCACGGCGAGTTTGTTGATTTTGATATTGAGGATGCGCTGAACATGGAAAAGGGCATTAACGAGTATCAGTTTGAGATAGCCCATTTACTGGCTGTTTAAGGACAAAGTTAGGATAAAGCGGTTCTGCTTTTAAAGGCGGACCGCTTTTTTAAAGACGCAGGGAAAAGAAAAATGATCACAAGCAGTGCAAACGCAAAAGTAAAGCAGATCGTACAGTGGCAGAGTAAGGCAAAGGAACGCAGGCAGGCAGGGGTGTTTACGACAGAGGGCTTTAAAATGTTTGAGGAAGCCCCTGCAGACGACATAAAAGAGGTATTTCTGTCACAGGATGCCTTGGAGCGGGCAAAGGGAAACTCATTTATATGGAAGAAACTGCAGCAGACAGGATACGAGACGGTTTCCTCCAATGTATTTGCCAAGATGTCGGATACCCAGTCTCCTCAGGGAATGTTGACAGTTTTGAGACAGCCCAAATATGATATAGAGAATATTTTAAAGAAGGGCAATCCGCTGCTTTTGGTGGTGGAGGACTTACAGGATCCCGGGAATCTTGGAACCATGTTTCGGACCGGTGAGGGAGCTGGAATAACGGGTGTTATTATGAGCTCCGACACTGTGGATATTTTTAATCCCAAGGTAGTCCGGGCCACTATGGGGTCCATTTACAGAGTGCCCTTTGTGTATGCCGGAGATTTGAGGAATGCTGTCAATGATCTGCATAAAAATGGGATTGCAGTCTATGCCGCGCATCTGGAAGGGGAGACCTATTACAACAGGCTTTCCTTTCGGGAACCTACAGCCTTTCTCATCGGCAACGAGGGGAAGGGACTGCGGAGGGATACGGCGAAGCTGGCAGATTCCTATGTAAAGATTCCCATGGAGGGGAGGGTGGAATCCCTCAACGCTGCCGTTGCAGCGGCTCTTTTGCTGTATGAGACCCACAGACAGAGACATGTGTAATGCTTTACGTAAATGGAGACTTAAGCTGTGAAAAGAATGGAGATCAGTGTGAAAAATCACACTGATGTGCTGATTTTTCACACGGCTTATTTGTGCCGAAGCGTCACAAATAAGCCGTGATGCGACAATAGAAATCGCCTGCGCGAATTTCTATTGCGCGATTCCTACGCTACGCTTCGGAATGGAGATGAGTGTGAAAATGAAAATAGGATTTATCGGACTGGGAAATATGGCATGTGCCATGATCGGCGGTATGCTGGCAAAGAATGCGGCGCAGCCGGAGGATATGATAGGCTCGGCTAAAACCAGGGAAACCAGGGAAAGGGTAAGAGAAAAATATCATATCTTGGTGGCTGAGACCAACAGGGAAGTGGCGGAGAAAGCGGACATTTTATTTTTAGCAGTAAAGCCTGTATTCCTGCCGGAGGTAATTGCGCAGATCAAGGATGCTGTGTGGGAAGAAACGTTGATTGTGAGCATTGCCGCAGGAAAGGACCTGCGTTATCTGTCGGAGGCTTTCGGACGACCGGAGCTTAAAATAATCCGCTGTATGCCAAACACCCCGGCTCTGGTACTGGAGGGCTGCACAGGCGTCTGTGCGGGAGAGAATGTGACGGAAGAAGAGCTTTCACAGGTGTTAAGCTTGATGCGCTCCTTTGGACGGGCCAGTGTGGTGCCGGAACGCCTGATGGATGTGGTGGTAGGCGTAAGCGGCAGCGCTCCTGCGTATGTGTTTCTGTTTATCGAGGCCATGGCCGACGAGGCGGTGGCGGAGGGTATGCCAAGAAACCAGGCTTATGAATTTGCTGCCCAGGCCGTTTTGGGAAGCGCGCGGATGGTGCTGGAAACCGGCAGACATCCTGGAGAGCTGAAGGATATGGTGTGTTCGCCGGGCGGCACTACCATCCAGGCGGTGAAGGTATTAGAGGAAAAGGGCCTGCGCGCCGCTGTGATGGATGCCATGGAGGCATGTATCCAAAAATCCCGGGATATGTAGTCCTGGCAAGGCTTTGTCAATGGATGTTTAAAGTGTTGCAGCTTGGAAGGGAAAAACAGGAAAATAAAATCATAAAACATTGACTTGACAAAAAAAAAAGCTTCTGCTATGATAACCTGCGTAACAAATTTAACAAATCTGTAATAAATTAGTTAAAAAAGTGATATATTTTTTAACGGTTCAAATTTGTTGGAGGTAAAGAAAATGGCAGGAAGCAAAAGGCTGCTTGTGGGGCTTGCAGGATTTGCGGTATCCGTATCCCTGCTTGCACAGACAGGCATGACCGTACAGGCTGGCAGCTCAGATAATTACCTGGATGAAATAAGCGGAGGCGTAGCGGCCATATTGGATCCCGGCGCAACAAATACGACGGAGCTTTTAAACGCTACGGCAAAGGAATTAAACTTAAATCTCACTGCAGACGAGGAAAAATCCACCCTGGTTATGGCCAACGTGAAAAATACTCTGAACGTGAGAAGTGAAGCCAGCGAAGAGGCCGAAAAGGTCGGAATGCTGTACAAGGACTGCGGAGGCACCATTCTGGAAAGAAAGGATGGCTGGACCAAGCTGCAGTCGGGAAACATCATTGGCTGGGCGAAGGATGAATATCTTCTGTTTGACGAGGAGGCAGAAGCCCTGGCAAACGATGTGGGAAAGATGATTGCAACCATTGCAGACACAGAGACTGTGAGAGTGAGAACACAGCCCAATACAGAGGCCTCCACACTGGGTCTGCTTCCCAAGGGAGAGATCGTGGAGGTTTTGGAAAACCGGGAGGATGGATGGGTCTGCATTGACTATAACGGAGAAGACGGCTATGTATCTGCAGAGTTTACAGCCCTGGATTTTCAGATTGATGCGGGTGAGACCATGGAAGAGATTAAAGCCAGGGAAGCAGCCGAGCAGGAGGCAAAGCGCCATGTCAACTACGGCGAATATACAACGGATGCGGACACTACCATGCTTTTGGCTGCCCTGATTCAATGTGAGGCAGGGGGCGAGAGCTACGAAGGCCAGCTTGCGGTTGGCGCAGTGGTTATGAACCGTGTGAGAAGCGGCGCATACCCCGACAGCATCCATGGTGTGATTTACGCTTCCGGCCAGTTTACGCCTGCCATGAGCGGTAAACTGAACCGTGTATATGAATCCGGCAATATTTCCGCAAGCTGTATTCAGGCGGCGGAGGACGCCATAGCCGGCAACTCCAACGTAGGAGACCTGACACATTTCCGGCGGAACAATGGCCGCGACGGTCTGGTGATCGGCAATCATGTATTTTACTAAGGTCAGCATAAAATAAAAAGGCGAGAGCATTCTGCGGAATAGAGTATTCTGCGAAATGCTCTCATTTTTTTCCAAAAGTGCAGAGATGTCCGTGAATGAACGATAAAACTTCTATCGTGCCAGAAAAAGAATTGCCAGCAGGGGGAATTTGTAGTAAACTGAATTCATAGTTTAAAAGAAAAAAGACAGGTGACAATAATAAGACCTGGCACTATGGAAAAGGGAGCGATTGCATGAATGAAATGTTGATTCTGTGGCTGGTTTTGCTGATTCTTTTCATCGGCATTGAGGCGGCTACCCTGGGGCTTACCACCATCTGGTTTGCAGGGGGAGCGCTTGTGTGCATTGTTGCGGCTGCGTTTCAGGCGCCTGTGTTTGTGCAGGTGATTCTGTTTTTTGTGGTATCCTTGCTTTTGCTGTATTTTACCAGGCCTGTGGCGGTAAAGTATTTTAACAAAGACCGGGTGAGAACCAACGTGGAAAGTCTGGTGGGCAGACAGGGAATTGTAATCAGTGAGATTGATAATCTCCAGGGAATCGGCCAGATTACCGTAGGCGGACAGGAGTGGAGTGCCAGAAGCGTTGACGACGGGACGGCGATTCCTGTTGGGGCAGTGGTGGATATTATGGCCATCAGCGGCGTCAAGCTGATTGTGCGGCTGGATCCGCAGATGGAGCAGACCCAGGCAGAATCAGGAGAATGAGGCGGAGCATTTTTCAAAGCAAAACAAAAGAAAGTATAAGGGGGTGCCGATACCCTGACGGCACAGAAGGAGGTAGTATATGATTATTTTAATTGTACTGGTGGTTTTAATTTTGCTGATTTTGGTATCCTGTATCAAGATCGTGCCCCAGGCACAGGCCTTTGTGGTGGAGCGTCTGGGCGCTTACCAGGGAACCTGGTCTGTGGGTTTTCACCTGAAGGTGCCTTTTATTGATAAAGTGGCAAGGAAGGTAAACTTAAAGGAGCAGGTTGCGGATTTCCCTCCACAGCCGGTAATCACCAAGGATAACGTCACCATGCGGATAGATACGGTTGTATTTTATCAGATTACGGATCCCAAGCTGTTTACCTACGGGGTGGAGAATCCCATGATGGCCATTGAAAATCTCACGGCCACCACTCTGCGGAATATTATTGGTGATCTGGAGCTGGATCAGACCCTGACCTCCAGAGAGACCATCAACACGAAGATGAGAGCGGCACTGGACATTGCCACAGACCCCTGGGGCATCAAGGTAAACCGGGTGGAGCTGAAAAATATCATCCCTCCCGCTGAGATTCAGAACGCCATGGAAAAACAGATGAAGGCGGAGAGAGAAAGAAGAGAGGCAGTTACCAGAGCAGAGGGCGAAAAGAAGGCCAGTATTCTGGTGGCAGAGGGTGAAAAGGAGTCTGCGATTCTGCGCGCCGAGGCGGAGAAGCAGTCAGCTATTTTAAAGGCGGAGGCAGAGAAAGAAAAAATGATCCGCGAGGCAGAAGGCCAGGCGGAGGCAATTCTCAAGGTACAGCAGGCCAATGCAGACGGTATCCGTATGCTGAAGGAAGCAGGCGCAGACGAGGCGGTGCTGAAGATGAAGAGTCTGGAAGCATTTGAGAAGGTTGCGGACGGCCGTGCCACCACCATTCTGCTTCCTGCACAGCTGGAGGGCATTGCAAGCCTTGCATCTGCATGGAAGGAGACCGCAAACCAAATTCAGCCTTAAAAACGTATAAAACGTGCGCCGCAGGCGCACTGAGAAACCGCGTTTGGCTTTCCGGTAATTGGGAAGGCCTGCGCGGTTTTTCCTTGAAAAGAAGCCATTGTGAAAAAAAACATCCTGTGATAGAACCTGACTTTGGGAGTTAAACTGTAAAATATGGTGCTAAGCCACAGATTAAAACCTATGGCTTAGCATTTTTTTAA